>CAMLER010000209.1 GCA_946478915.1 uncultured Chryseolinea sp. | reverse complement strand
AATACAATTCCGATATCACCGGAGATTTCAATCCTGAAAACGATGGGATCAAATCTGCCTACAAATCTGTGGTGAACTATCGAGTAGGTGCTGAATTTCGGCATGACATTTTCCGCGTGCGCGCGGGTTACAACTACATGGCTGACCCACATCGCACCAAGAGCGGAATAGACCGGAGTATCCAGTCATTTAGCGGAGGTTTGGGTTTGAAAATGGATAGATTTTTTGCCGACTTCGGTGCAGTATTCAGCTCCACAGAAGGTACCAGGTCGCCGTACTTTTCCAGCATTGGACCGGACCCGGTGGCGTTCCAAAAGCTAAAAATGGCAAGCTACATTCTCACGCTAGGCTTTACTTTTTAAGTTTGATGGCGCGCAATACACTCGCAAGGGATGTATCTTGCAGAACGATGTGAGCTTTGCGATACACCGGTAGTCTGGTGTCCCGCAAGAACGTAATCTTTTTTATACGGTCATCTTCTCCGGTACTGTCGAGCAGCGGTCTATCTGTTGCGGCTGTAAGCCGACTATTGAGAACATCGATAGACACATCCAGGAAGATACTAAGACCTGAACTATTGATGATCTGCATCCCTTCGAAAAAACATGGAGCCCCGCCGCCGGTGGCCATCACAAAATCTTTTTGCGAGCCTGCCCATTCCCGCAGCAATTCCGACTCAACTTTTCGAAAATAGTCTTCACCAAGTTGACTGAAAATTTCACGAACGGATTTGTTCTCCTGCTTTTCGATTTCCCAATCCAGGTCGACAAATGGAAGGTCCAACTCAACAGCCAGTTGCTTTCCTAAGGTTGTTTTACCGGAACCAGCTAAACCGACTAGAAAAATTTTCATAGGGGCGAATTATTCTGCCGCTGCCAGAAGCACATCTTCCGCATCTGGCGTATCGTTATGATGCCACATTCCCTTAACCGTACCGTTGACCCAAAGCGTGATACCAGGATTGGACCGAATGATGGTTTTCAAAACTGTGGCATCTACAAAGTAGTAAGGTATGGCTAACTGATTTTCGTGCCTGAACGTTTCAAATTGATCTGCTGTCGAGGAAGTAAATGCCATCATTTCAACCTTTCCATCCAACGACTTGATCAGTGTTCGAATATCCTCAATATTCTTTGTGGATGCTTTGGTCACATCGTATATGATAAACAACAATTTTGTTCCCTCAAAAGTATTTTGTGTCACATCTTCACCTTCTACACTGGAGACAGCATAATCAGTAATGTTCGCCTTTGTTTTGTCCTCGTTCGTTTGTTTTACGCCGACATACTTGTACTGGGTCGTATCGGTCAGGTAAGTATCAGATTGAATGTTTTTACCATCCGATTTATTCAAAAAAGTATATTGGAATACAGGTTGTTCGGCCGGCCTCATTTGTTCGGGAATGTTGTTTCCAATTCGATAAGCGCGGAAGTCTATAAACGGCAAATGCAACACGGCATAAATGCCAAGGATAAAACTTATGATAGTTGTAGCGCCTACGATTGTATGACCAACATTCGATGGTAGCAGTGGCTTTAATCTCTTTCGATACCAAAACAAGTGAAGAATCAGGATCAAAAGAATGACATCCTTAATGAATGATTCCCAAGGCGTTAATTTGATTGCGTCTCCGAAACATCCACAGTCTGTAACTTTGTTGAAGTAGGCTGAATAAAACGTGAGAAATGTAAAAAACACGATCAGTGCCAATAGAACAACCGTTGTGATTTCCATCCTGTAATTGATGAGAACTGCAATTCCGAGCACGACCTCAAGAACGATCAGGAACATCCCCAGCTCAAGCGCAATGGGTTTAAAGACAAGAAAAAACGAACCAAAGTCCTGACCGAATACCTCAAAATATTCTTCAAGCTTAATTTCAGTTCCAACAGGGTCATTGAGCTTTATCAAGCCCGAAAAAATAAAGAGCCCCCCAACTACAATTCTACAAACCTGATCAATAATATATGGTAAGTTCACTGCCATCTCAATCTTCTAATTTTCTAATCTTCCAATTTTCTAATCTTCCAATCTTCCAATCTTCTAATTTTCTAATCTTTCAGTTTGATCAACGCAAAAACCGCATAGTTAATCATATCCTGATAATTTGCCTTCGTTCCTTCGCTAACCAGCGTTTTTCCATCGTTATCTTCAATTTGTTTTACTCTTAGCAGCTTCATCAGTATGATATCTGTTATGGAAGTCACGCGCATTTCGCGCCAGGCCTCGCCATAGTCATGGTTTTTATTCTGAAGCAAGTCCATTGTCTGTTTAGCCGCATTGTCGTAGTAGGGTTCCAACTCCTCAAACGACATATCCATTTTAGATGAACCCTGCATCTCCATTTGGATTAATGCGATGATGCAATAGTTGATGATTCCAATGAATTCATCCCTGATGGGATCATCGACTTTTTGTTTACCTTTTTCCTGAATGCTCCGGATTCGCTGGGCTTTGATAAATATCTGGTCAGTTATTGAGGGAAGTCGTAAAATGCGCCACGCTGTTCCATAGTCTCTTGTCTTCTTTTCAAACAACGACTTGCAAATTCCGATCACTTCAGTGTACTCTTCGATAGTTTTTTCGATCAAGGGGAATAATTTAGCTTAGCAAACTTCTTAATTTGGATCACAATTCCAGCCAGGAACTCGTGAAATTTCGGACTGAAAATAAAATATTTTGCACAAATGAGACAGTGAACATCCGCGGGCGGTTGATTTCGCTGGCAAATCCCAAAATAATGGGAGTATTGAATGTGACGCCTGACAGCTTTTACGAGGGAAGCCGTTTCAATTCAGATGAAACGATTCTACAACAAACTGAAAGGATGCTGCGCGATGGAGCCACTTTCATTGACGTTGGCGGTTATTCTTCAAGACCAGGAGCCGGGGAAGTTACGGCAAGCGAAGAGAGAAGACGGGTATCGGCCGCGATTCGGTTAATAGCGAGAAATTTTCCGGAAGCGATTATTTCTATCGACACGTTCCGTGTGGAAGTGGCAGATGCCGCACTTCAGGAAGGTGCTTCAATGATCAACGATATCAGCGGTGGAGCACTGGACTCCGAAATGTTTTCGTTCGTTTCAAAAACACAGGTTCCTTATGTTCTCATGCATATGCGCGGAGATCCGAAAACCATGACTGGTATGGCGCAATATGGCGATGTTGTGAAGGACGTAACAGATTATTTGCATCAAAAAATTTACCAGTTGCAAGCGTTGGGCGTCAAAGATATTATTGTAGATCCGGGGTTTGGGTTTGCAAAAAATATTGAACAGAACTTTAGATTATTACAGTCGCTGGAATATCTCAAGATTCTAGACAAAATCATCCTTGTTGGAATCTCCCGTAAGTCTATGATATGGAAGTCACTTGCAATCACCCCTGACGAAGCTTTAAACGGAACCACTTGTCTTAATACTATAGCTGTCTTGAAGGGAGCGAACATCCTAAGGGTACATGATGTTAAAGAGGCAGCAGAAGTTTGCAAATTGATTTCATCTATGACTCCATCCCCTTAACGATAAATGTTTTTAATATGAATGCTTCCTTCGTAAATAGTGCGAGGAACCCTACCTTTGTATAGCATGATTTTTCTTTTCAGAATCGGATTTCTCGAGGTAGGCTGGGTTGATTTCATAGACATCGCGCTGGTGAGCGTACTGCTTTATCAGGTTTATAAACTTATCAGGGGAAGTATCGCGATGAACATTTTCCTGGGCATACTTGCGCTCTATCTTGTGTATTTGATCGTGCGTGCAGCCCAAATGGAATTGCTGGCGACCATTCTCGGTCAATTCATGGGCGTAGGTGTTTTGGCCATGATCATTTTGTTTCAGCCGGAGATACGCAAGTTTTTGTTGGTCATTGGAAGAGGAACTGAATTCCGCGAGAATATTTTTAAGTCGATCTCAAACTGGCGTCACGACTACCATGACGATTTTGATGTGCGTGAAGTTATCGAGGCAGCAAAATCTTTGAAGGCCACGAAGACCGGTGCGCTTATTGTGTTCTCCCGCGATTCTGAAATGAAATTTTACGCTCAAACGGGTGACGCGCTTGACGCTACGGTAAACAAACGGCTTTTGCTTTCGATCTTCAATAAGAACTCGCCGTTGCACGATGGTGCCGTTATAATCTATAAAGGTCGGATCAAGGCGGCGCGTTGTGTTTTGCCGGTTACTGAAAACGATAATCTCCCTGCGCACTATGGATTGCGACATAGAGCAGCTGTTGGAATGTCAGAGAATACGGATACGTTGGTTTTAGCCATTTCCGAGGAAACCGGCAGACTGATTCTCGCGCGCAATGGCAAGTACCTGCGCCTGATCAAGCTTAAACACGTTGAAAAGAAAATATTGGACTACCTGCACAATAATGAACCCACCCGTTGGGAAGAACTATCCACCGAAGAAACCGAGTCGCCGGAGCCGCATCCCGCCAAAGCATAAATCTTTCTTTTAACTTCATGTACAAATTCTCAGCATGAGGTTGATCCTTATTTTTTTGTGCTTCCCATTTGGAGTGCTGTCGCAGTCACTGGAAACGGTCATTCAAAAAGGTCATGAACTTGCAGTAGTTTGTGTAGCGATAAGCCCGGACAGCAATTATGTGGCAACCGGAAGCAGAGATAAATCTGCCAAGTTATGGGAAATGAGTACCGGGCGGGAAATTCGGAGCTTCCTTGCACACGAAGCCACCGTCACAAGTCTTGCCTTTACTCCCGATGGTAAAACCCTTATAACGGGAAGTAACGATAAGTCCATACGTCTGTGGGACGTTGTCTCCGGAAATGAAATTCATTCTATTTCCACGGATGATATTATTACTGATCTGGCTGTCGACCCTCATCAAAACTTCTTTGTAGTTGCGGGGTACGGCAATTCCGGGTATGGTGATTCCCTGACGATCTATGATCTGCGCAGCCGACGCAAACAAATCAAACTCTCGGCTTCCGCAGATAAAGGTCTGGGCAGCGGCGTTGATGTATGCATATCACCGAACGGTTTGTTGTTAGCAGTTGGCGAAGACGATCGAACGGTCAATGTTTATCAGACTAGCGATTGGACTTTGGTGAAAACACTTCGTCCGGAAGAAGGATCGTGTGGGGGATGCGGCACTCGCGTTGCCTTCAGTCCGGATAGCAAATATTTGTATTCTGCGTCAAATAATGGCTCCATCGCTAAGTACAACATACCATCTTTCGACATCGTCAGAATTTATGAAGAGAAGACAGAGGATCTCGTGGGATTCGCCCTGAGCCCCGATGGTAAAAGCATATCCCGCGCATCAGAAACCGAAATTATGGTTTGGCGTGAATCCGATGGAGAATCCATAGCACTGAAGAAGGCAAATGACCAGGGAAAGTTTCATGAGATAGAGTTCGCAGTAAACAGCGGAGCACTTGTTGTGGCTTCTGATGACAATACAGCGTTCTCATGGAATTACGAAACGGATAAAACGCAAAGAAAACTTACCGGCTATTTAAATGAACGCGATCGCGGCGGCCTGGACTATGACCCGAACTTCTACTGGCAGTCGGCCATTGCAAAATATGTCCGACTAAAAAACAACCTTTTGTTAACGCGTGATGGCAAAAGTCTTATCAAAGGGAAATTCGGTACCGCCGTAAAACAATGGGATATCGCCACAGGCAAAACCGAGAAGGAATTCGTAGGGCATGACAAGGCCGTGCTTTGTTATGATATGTCAAGAGATGGAAGACGAATAGTGACAGGTGGTGGAGATGGAACAATCATTCTCTGGGATTTGCACAGCGGAGATTCGTTGCAGGTTATAAAAAGCTATCGTGAACCAATCTTCGATATCAGGTTCAGCGACGACGAAAAAACGGTCGTTACTTCCAGCTGGGATGCCACCATGAAGATCCATGAGCTTTCCACCGGGAAGATGCTGACTTATTTCCGACTGGAAAATGCATCAGCTTACAATTTGGTTGTTCATCCAGGCAGTCTTTACATTTTCACGGCCCGGCTGGATAACACATTACAAATGTGGGAAACGGATACAAAGAAAGAAGTCCGCAATTTCGTAGGTCACACCGACGTCATTTCTTCAATGCAGCTGAGCACAGATCACAATTTATTGCTTAGCGCGGGCTGGGATGGATCGATACGGATATGGAACGTCGGTACGGGTTTGATGTCAAAGAAATTTACAGGGCACCGAGGTGCAGTGCATACTGCTATTTTTGGTGCTGGCGAAAAGGTTGTTTATTCAGGTGGTGCCGACCGCGTTATCAGAGTTTGGGATGTTAATGCTAACGCGGTGATCAAGACTTTCGAGGGTCACCGGGCCGAAATTACGTCCCTGGTTCTAAGCCCGGATTCCAAAATGCTGATTAGTCACAGTCTCGACGGCGTCACAAAATTCTGGGACCTTAACACAGGTAAAGAATTTTTTGAACACATCCATTTGGGAGCAAACGATTGGATGGTAAAGAGTCCCGATGGATATTTTAATGCCACCGAAAACGCGAGGGCTTACATTCATTTTGTAAGTGGCCTACAAACATATTCAGCGGATCAGTTCTTTGACGAGTTTTACAGGCCAGATCTTCTGCCCGAAATTTTTAAAACGCGTTCTGCTACCGAATCCAAAACAATGCAGGGCAGTTTGAAAAAATCTCCGCCGCCCACGGTCCAGGTAGCAGCTCTTCCTTCTGGCGAAGGCAAAGGTGAAGTGTACGTGAAGATCATCGATAACGGGAATGGCGTGGAAAAACTCAGGTTATTTCATAATGGAAAGAGTATTCCAGTCAATCAACAGGCGCTGACGCTACCCAAGAGTCGCGGACAGGCCACAACGTACAAACACGAAGTAAATCTGGTGAGCGGCGTGAATACTTTTTCAGCAACCGCCAGCAACCGCGACAACATTGAGTCTGATGCCCAAACGGCAGAATTGTTCTCCGATCATGTTGCAAAAACCAGCACCTGCTACCTTTTGGCAGTAGGAATAAACGAGTATAAAAATCCTAAACTCAATCTTAATTTCGCTCGGGCTGACGCTGAGTCCTTTGGTAAACTGGTGAGCGCTGGAAGTGACCAGCTGTTTAAAAATGTTGAACTTCATACATTGTATGATAAGGAAGCAACACGCCAGAAAATTCTCAGCAAATTGGAGGAACTTTCGTCAAAAGTTAGCCAGGAGGATGTCTTGATCTTTTACTATGCCGGGCATGGCAGTATGGTCGACAACAAGTTTTACTTCATACCGACAGAAAGTTCAAGATTGTACGATGCTTCTTCCCTTCATAAGGATGCAATTGAGGCGAATTTGCTACAGCAAAAATTCAGGGAAATAAAAGCGTTGAAGCAACTAATTGTTATGGATGCGTGTCAATCCGGTGCATCGGTAGAATTGCTCGCCGCGCGGGGTGCCCTGGAGGAAAAGGCGATCGCGCAACTTGCAAGAAGTGCCGGTATCCATGTAATGGCTTCAGCAGGAAGTGAACAATTTGCCACAGAATTTGCTTCCCTGGGTCATGGATTGTTCACCCATGTTCTCATCCAGGGATTACAGGGGGCCGCGGATGGTGCTCCAAAAGATGGCAAGGTGACGATTTACGAATTGAAATCTTTTGTTGATGACCAGGTCCCTGAAGTAACGCGAAGGTTGAAAGGAAATCCTCAGTATCCTTATACTTTCTCTCGAGGAAATGATTTTCCGCTGGTCATTCAGCGTGAAACACAATAAAGCATTTGCAGGAAAGTTTATAATTAAGAAACTTTGCCGCACATTTTATCGTATTTTAGTTTTACATTTTTTAAACTTTGAATTAAGATGGTAGAAGCTAGTCCCGTTAAGTTTTACTTTGCGAAGTATTTTTTCCTCGCATTTAGTTTTCTTCCCTGGGCAGTTACCGGCACGATCTTTTTGCAATATGATTTCGGGCCGAAGACATTCTTTATTGCCTTGCTGTTCTTTACGCTTGGTGCAATAAGCTTCAGCGCCTATCTGCTGATAACTGACAAAGTACGCCGTGTCGCCATTGGAAAGAACAAAATCATTGTTACAGAAGGCGACCGGAATATCCGTTTCGAGTGGCCTGAAGTAAAG
>CAMLER010000208.1 GCA_946478915.1 uncultured Chryseolinea sp. | reverse complement strand
AACCAGTTGGATTATACAGAAACATTAAATACTTACACCTATAAAAATTTTTATAGTGGGGGTGGTGTAGGATTAGGTGATTTTAACAACGATGGACTGATCGATATTTTCTTCTCGGGTAACCTCGTTCCCAATAAACTCTTTTTAAACAAGGGTAACTGGAAATTCGATGACGTGACGGAAAAGTCTGGCGTGGGTTTGGCCGGCGCATGGACGACGGGCGTCAGCGTTGTCGACATCAATGCGGATGGATTACTTGATATCTATTTGTGCAAATCAGGTCCTCCCGGCGGAATCCGTCGCCATAATGAGCTTTTCATCAACAACGGCGATTTGACGTTTACGGAAATGTCAAAGGAATATGGACTTGCATTTGAAGGCTTATCAACACACGCCGGATTTTTTGATTTTGATAAAGATGGCGATCTGGACTGCTATCTGCTGAACAATTCCTTCCGATCGGTTGGTGGATATGATCTCCGTGTAGGACAAAGAGATCATCCGGATCCTTTGGGTGGCAATAAACTCCTTAGAAATGATGACGGAAAGTTTGTGGACGTAAGTTCTCAAGCAGGAATTTATACAAGCGAGATAGGGTTTGGCCTTGGCGTCACAATCGGGGACATCAATAAGGATGGCTGGGAAGATCTGTATGTTTCAAATGACTTTTTTGAAAGAGACTACCTTTACATTAACAACCAGGACGGCACCTTTACAGAAAGTCTGGAGTCCTTTGTTCAGGAGATAAGTTTGGGTTCCATGGGCGCCGATATGGCGGATATCAACAACGATGCGCTTCCCGAAATTTTTGTGACTGAGATGCTTCCGGAAACGGATGACCGGTTGAAGACGACGACGCAGTTCGAGAGTTGGGACAAGTATGCCATCAATCTAAAGAATGGATACTACAAACAGTTCAGCAGGAACTCTCTGCAACTGAATAACGGAGACGGAACCTTTAGTGAAATATCCCGCTACTCAGGAACGCATGCGACGGACTGGAGTTGGGGTGCGCTGATTTTTGATATGGACAATGATGGGTTTAAAGATATTTTCGTTGCGAACGGAATTTATAAGGAGCTGCTTAATCAGGACTACGTCCATTATGCGGCAAGCGAGGCCTTTATTAAAGAAATTTCAAACAAGAAAGAGGGTGTAATTACAAAACTGATTGATTCAATTCCTTCTAATCCCATTGTCAATTATGCCTTCCGCAACAATGGCAACCTGACTTTTAGTAACATGGCTGTTGAGTGGGGATTGGGACAGCCAACCCATTCAAATGGTTCAGCATATGGAGACCTTGATAACGATGGCGACCTTGACCTGGTCCTGAACAATGTCAACATGCCTTCATTTGTTTACGAAAACCTTTCAAATCAACTTTTACCTGCTAACAAGTTTATCTCGTTCATTTTGTATGGAGAGAAAGGAAACGCTTTTGCCTTGGGTGCAAAGGTAACTTTGCATGTTGGCGGAAAGAAAATCTACCATGAGCTGTCGCCCATGCGCGGATTCATGTCGAGCGTCGATAACAGGATACATGTTGGTCTCGGTGATGCCTCAACTGTTGATTCTATCATCGTTGATTGGCCAGATGGATCGTCTACTATGATGTCGGGCGTGCAGACCAGTCAGGTCATCAAGCTGTATCAAAAGGATGCGACAGAAAAAGCGTCGAACCACGAAAGACCCGGAAAGCCAGTGTTCCTTAGAGGAGAGTTGAAAGGAGTGGATTTTGTACATACTGAAAATGATTATGTCGATTTCAACCGAGACCGCCTCTTATTTAATATGGTGTCTAATGAAGGTCCGTGCATCTGTGCAGGCGACCTGAACAAGGATGGCTACGACGACTTTTACATTGGGGGCGCGAAAGGTCAGGCTGGCGTCCTTTATCTCCAAAGTTCGGGTCGTTTTGAAACTTCTAATTCATCTTTGTTTCAGAAATACAAGGACTCCGAAGATACCGATTGCATTTTTTTTGATGCCAACGGTGACGGTATGCTCGATTTGTATGTGGCAAGCGGGAGCGTGGAGTTCTCGTCCAGTTCTCCTGCTTTGCTCGATAGATTGTACCTGAATGAAGGAAATGGAAGATTGGCAAAAAGTCCTCAGTTGCTACCAGTATCCACCAGCTTTGAAAGTACAGGGGCGGTAGCAGCAGAAGATTATGACGGCGATGGTGACCAGGATCTCTTTGTAGGTGTGCGATTGATTCCATTTCTCTATGGGATTCCCGGGGACGGATTTATTTTGAATAATGATGGAAGTGGAAATTTTCGAAACGTCACCAAAGATATTGCGGAAGGCCTCATAGAATTGGGAATGATTACAGGAGCGAAATGGATCGATGTGAATAATGACTCCAAAATGGACTTAGTCGTCGTTGGCGAGTGGATGCCCATAAAAGTATTTGTGAACGAAGATGGCAAATTTATCGACCGCTCTACCGAATATGGTTTCAATAAAACCGACGGCTGGTATCATTCAATTGAAACGGGTGACTTCAACGGCGATGGCCTGATAGATTTTGTAGTCGGCAATCATGGACTCAATTCACGATTCCGGGCCAGTGAGACAGAGCCTGTATCAATGTATGTGAATGATTTTGATCAGAATGGATCTATTGAACATATCATAACAAGATTTGAAGATGGCATAGCCTATCCGTTGGCGTTGCGTCAGGATCTTGTCGCACAGATACCTTCATTGAGAAAAAAGTTTCTTCATTATCGGGATTATAAGAACAAAAAGATAGATGATATATTTACACAGGATCAACTACAGGGTACCCGGATCTTAAATTCGTATTC
Organism: uncultured Chryseolinea sp.; assembly: GCA_946478915.1. The sequence continues at coordinate 5,278 of CAMLER010000208.1, read as the reverse complement.
GTTCGAAACTGCAGTCTGGGTAAATAGTGGAAAGGGTTCATTTACAAAGCGTAAATTGCCGGCGAAGGCGAATTTCTTTCCGGTGTATGCCTTATATGTGGATGATTTTGACGGCGATAACAAGCTTGACATTCTCATTGGTGGTAATTTGTCCAGGGCCAAACCAGAAACAGGAACTTATGAAGGTGGGTATGGTCTACTTTTAAAGGGAGATGGTACCGGCAATTTTGAGTCACTCCCGGCAAATATTTCTGGTATTTCGGTGGTGGGAGATATTCGCGGCTTGAGTAGAATAAAGAATGGTAATAACATTTCCATCCTTATTGCGAAAAGTAATGATGGATTAGAGGTTTTAAACTTTTCGAAATGAAATATAGTAGTGCGATTTGTTTGTTTGCCATAACGGCGATAATAACATTAACGGAATGTGATGGTAGTAAAAGTGCCGATGGTGATCGTTATGATAGTCTGTTTCTCGGTATACATTTAGGTATGGACCGCCAGGCCTTTTACGAACATTGCGCAGAACTCAACAGGCAACAGGTATTTACCCACGGCACAACGAATACCAGCGTACAATTCAAACTCTTAAACGAAGCGGATGCGCCTATTATGATGGATTTTTATCCTGATTTTTATAAAGATAAGATTGTGGATATGCCGGTCACTTTCTCGTTTGAAGCATGGGCCCCCTGGAACAAGGAGTATAGCTCCGACGTGCTTTTCCCAAAAATGCTGTCAATTTTTGAAAGGTGGTATGGAAAGGATTTCAAGATGTTAGAGCATCCAACGCAAGGAACTGTGTATTATAAAATGGACGGTAAGCGCCGCATTAATTTGTTTGTAAGGGATGACCAATTTGTTCAGGCCGTGTTTACAGATCTTGCGCTGGATAGGGAACGACAGAATGAAGCGAAAAATTCTGCGAATTGATTAGGGGCGGCAATGAAATATAAAATAACTTATATCCTTTGCATTTTAATTTCAATCCTCATGACAGGCTGTTTTCTTTCGTCAAAAGAACAGGCAGCTAAGCTTTTTACATCACTTCCAGCAAGGCATACCGGAATAGACTTTGCCAATCACCTTCCCTTTGACAAAGACTTTAATATTTACACCTATCGAAATTACTACAATGGTGGAGGCGTTGCATTGGGCGATATCAACAATGACGGCTTATTGGACATCTATTTTACCGGTAACGTTTCTCCCAATAAATTATACTTGAACAAGGGTAACTTTAATTTCGAAGACATAACGCAGAAAGCAGGAGTGGAGGGATCACGTGCATGGTCGACGGGTGTTAGTATGGCTGATGTCAATGGTGACGGGTTGATCGATATCTACGTCTGCAATTCTGGAGATGTGAAAGGTGACAATAAGCAAAATGAGCTTTTCATCAACAATGGAGATCTGACGTTCACCGAAAGAGCGCAGGAATATGGTCTGGCAGATCGTGGATATACGACGCATGCTGCGTTCTTTGATTACGACCGGGATGGCGATCTGGATGTCTACATCTTAAATAATTCATATCAGGCGATAGGAAGTTTTAATCTTCGTAAGAATGAAAGACCGTTGCGCGATTCACTTGGCGGTGACAAATTGTTGCAAAACAACGACGGCAAATTCACAGATGTAAGTGAACATGCAGGTATTTATGGAAGCGTCATTGGATTCGGATTAGGAGTAACCGTGGGCGACGTCGATAAAGATGGATGGCTAGATATTTACGTTTCCAACGATTTCTTTGAGCGTGATTATCTGTACATCAATAAAAAGGACGGAACCTTTAAGGAATCTCTCACCGAACAAATGAAATCGATTAGCGGTGCATCGATGGGAGCAGATATGGCGGACATTAACAACGATGGCTATTCCGAAATTTTTGTTACCGAGATGTTGCCCAAGGATAATGCCCGCGTCAAGACCGTAACTACGTTTGAAAACTGGGACCGCTATCAGTATAGTGTTGAAAATGGTTACTATCATCAGTTCACACGTAATATGCTTCAACTGAATAACGGTGATGGTACATTTAGCGAAATAGGTAGATTGTCGGGCGTTGAGGCGACAGATTGGAGTTGGGGCGCCCTCATGTTCGATATGGATAATGATGGATTAAAGGACATTTTTGTTTCGAATGGCATATATCAGGATCTAACGAATCAGGATTATCTACAATATGCATCCAGTTCGGAAATTGTGAAAAGTGTTGTCTCAGGCAATGGTGTGAACTATAAGGCATTGATTGATCCGATCCCTTCTGTGGCGGTTCCAGATTTTGCTTTTCATAATCAGGGTGATCTTGGTTTTGTAGATAAGGCAGCGGAGTGGGGCCTTGGCGAACCAAACTTTTCTAATGGAGCCGCGTATGGCGATCTTGACAACGATGGAGACCTCGACCTTGTTATTAGCGTCGTGAACGGCAAAGCGTCGGTGATACGCAATGAGACTACGGAAAGGCTACCCGCAAATCGGTATCTTAAGTTCGAGCTGAATGGTTTGGGGAAGAACACCTTTGCATTTGGTACCAAGATTTCAATAGAAGCTGACGGCAAGAAGTTCTACATCGAACAAATGCCGATCAGAGGATTTGAATCTTCGATGGATCCTCGTCCGCATATCGGGTTAGGGAAAATTGAGCGCGTCGACCGCATTATCGTTGAATGGCCGGATGGTAAAGGTGAAATCCTTACCGATGTCGCGACTAACCAGACGTTAGTTTTGAAACAGAAAAATGGAGTCTTATTGGATAGCTTAAAATTGCATCAACCCGAGGTCTATAGCATCAACCCAATTTTTGCGGCAGAAGAAAAGTTGCCGGACTTCGCGCACAAGGAGAATGAGTTTGTTGATTTCGACAGAGATCCGCTGATTTATCACATGATAAGCACAGAAGGTCCGCTAATGTCGAAAGGCGATGTTAATGGTGACGGTCTGGACGACGTGTTTATTGGCGGAGCCAAAGATCAGCCCGGCTCATTATTTATACAGCTTGCTGATGGCTCCTTCAAACGAACCAATGAAACGCTGTTCGAGAGAGATAAAGGTTCTGAGGATATGGGAAGTGTTTTCTTCGATGCGGATGGAGACGGAGACCTTGACCTTTATGTGTGCAGCGGTGGCAATGAGTTTACCAATGTGTCAACCGCCCTTATTGACCGGCTTTATTTTAATAATGGAAACGGAAATTTCGAAAAGTCCAGCCAGGTACTTCCAACAGCGCGATTTGAAAGTTCTTCATCGGTTAGCGCTGGCGACTTTGATGGTGATGGCGATCAGGATCTTTTCGTGGGAATTCGTTTGCAGGCTTTTTCATATGGCAAACCTATGAATGGCTACATCCTGGCGAACGACGGCAAAGGGAAGTTTGAAAATGTTACAGAAAAGATTGCGCCGGCGTTGATGTCAGTTGGTATGATTACGGATGGGGTATGGGCAGATGTCGATGGGGACAATGATCAGGATTTGATGATCGTCGGAGAATATATGCCTGTTAAGATTTTCATAAACGATGCAGGAAGATTCACCGATGGTACCGAAGCAGCCGGGTTAGGGAAAACCAACGGCTGGTGGAACACCATAAAGGCTTCAGATCTCGACGGTGATGGAGATCTGGATTTTGTTGTAGGCAACCATGGTATCAATTCCCGTTTCAGAGCCTCTGTACAAAAACCGGTGACCATGTACGTAAATGATTTCGATCAAAACGGTTCCATCGAACAAATCATCTGTTCCTACAATGGCGATAAGAGTTATCCTCTGGCATTGCGTCATGATCTTGTCAAACAAATTCCATCGTTGAAGAAAAAATATCTTAAGTACGAGGAATTTAAGGATCAGACTATATCGGATATTTTCACTCCGGAACAGGTGTCGAATGCGGCAAAGCTTGAGGTTTATGAGTTGGCGACCTGTGTTTTTATCAATAATGCGGGTAAATTCTCCGTGAAGCACCTTCCGATAGAGGCGCAGTTGTCGCCCGTCTACGGAATTGAAACTACCGATGTAAACGATGATGGTATCGAAGACATACTGTTAGGAGGAAACTTATATAATGCAAAGCCCGAAGTCGGGCGTTATGACGCAAATTACGGAGTTGTTCTTATTGGTGACGGCAAAGGTAATTTCAAGGCGCTCTCTTCTAAAATGTCTGGAGTAAAAATGGACGGAGAGATCAGAGATATCATATCCATTAGAACGGCCAACGGAGACATTATCCTCGCAGCTCGAAATAATGATTCGGTTTTGTCCTTTAAGAAAGTGCATGGAGAACCGTCTTTGTGAACTTTGCAGGTCGCTTTTGGCGGCATGCTTTTTTTTCGCCGTGACAGCATGCAAGGATGATCGGGCGCCTGACACTCTTTTCTCCAGGGTTTCCCCGGTGGAATCGGGTATCGAATTTGAGAACCGGCTCTCGGATTCTGATGATTTCAATATCATAGAATACCTGTATTTCTACAACGGTGGGGGTGTTGCTTTGGGTGATGTTAACAACGACGGGCTGACAGATATTTATTTCTCATCAAACCAACGAGAAAACAAACTATACCTTAACAAAGGAAGTTTCCGTTTTGAAGATATTACTGAACAGGCGGGAGCGCAAGGTTTGGGAAACTGGAAGACCGGTATCTCCATGGCTGATGTTAATGGAGACGGATTTTTGGATATTTTTATTTGTGGAGTCGGTAATTACAAAAAATTCAACAGCACTAATCAGCTTTTAATCAACAATGGCGATCTGACGTTTTCAGATCGCACTGATGAATATGGTCTTCGGTTCAAAGGTTTTTCAACCCAGACATCATTCTTCGATTACGACAATGACGGCGATCTTGATATGTACCTGGTGAATCATTCAGTTCATACCCGCCGCTCATATGGTCATGGCTTAACCCTTCGTTTCCAAAGCGATTCCCTTGCAGGCGACAAGTTGTACCGGAACGAGCTGATTCCGTCTGGCAAAGCACATTTTACGGATGTCACAAAAGAAGCTGGCATACTGAACAGCCAAATTGCGTATGGCCTTGCCGTTGGAGTTTCTGACCTTAATGATGACGGCTGGCTTGATGTTTACGTTTCAAACGATTTTAATGAACACGATTACCTGTATATGAACAACGGTGACGGGACGTTCAGCCAACAGCTGGAAAGATCTGTTCCGCACACAAGCCGCTTTTCAATGGGAAATGATATTGGCGACATCAACAACGATAAACTGCCGGATATCATCACGCTGGATATGCGACCACAAGAGGACGCAGTGATCAAAACC
>CAMLER010000207.1 GCA_946478915.1 uncultured Chryseolinea sp. | reverse complement strand
ATTTATGGTGAGGGAAATATTTCTGCAATTGCAAAACCGACTGTGAAAAGTGATGAAGTGTTTGAGTTTTATGAGCCTAATGTCAGGCAGGATATAACCAGACGAAATAATCGCGTAACGGGGACCAAATCGTTTGATTACTTTGTAATTCCGAAGGAGCCAGGCAAGTATAAACTGGCCAACTATTTTCAGTGGGTATTTTTTAATCCGCGCGAAGCCAAATATGACACATTGAAGTCACAACTAACTGTGAATGTTGCAGGCGAAAGCAAGAAGAATGAGGCTATACTAGCCAATGATGCGGGAAATTTTTACGACAAAATTGAATTAGCTGACAACACATTACGGCCGGTAGAGAATGAAAGTTGGCAAAGCTGGGCATTCAATGGCTTTATTTTGGTTATGTTGGCAGCTTCGGCATATCTTGTGCTGCGAAAATGAGAAGATTTTGGATTGGAAAATTGGAAGATTGGAAAATTGGAAAATAGGCTCGCGTTTCTTCAAATTCCTGATCTTAAATCTGTGATCATTTAACTATGTCTAATTCTTACGGAACTCTATTCAGAATAACAACCTTCGGTGAATCTCACGGTCCGGCTATTGGCGTAGTCATCGACGGATGTCCCGCGGGACTTTTAATTGATGAATCTTTTGTGCAAGCGGAGCTCACCCGAAGGAAGCCTGGCCAAAGCAAAATAACTACACAGCGGAAAGAAGACGACAATTTTAAAATTTTGTCAGGCGTTTTCGAAGGGCGCTCGACCGGAACTCCGATCGCGTTGATTATCGAAAATCAGGATCAAAGAAGTAAAGACTATAGTCATATCGCTGAAACCTTTCGTCCTTCGCATGCAGACTTCACTTACGAAGCAAAATACGGTCACAGAGATTATAGGGGGGGAGGTCGTAGCTCTGCCAGGGAAACAGCGGCACGCGTGGCTGCAGGTGCCGTTGCCAAGCTATTGTTGAGGCAAAGTAGCATTGAGATTGTTGCGTATGTGTCGAGGGTTGGCGAAATCACGGCGCCGAATTATAAACAACTTGACCTGTCTCAGATCGAAAATAACATTGTACGCTGTCCAGACGCGGAAACTGCCAATAAAATGATCGATCTCATTGATAGAGTAAGGCTAGAACGGGACACGATAGGTGGTGTAGTTACGTGTGTGATCAGAAATGCCCCGGTTGGTCTGGGTGAACCTGTATTCGATAAGCTACATGCGGAATTAGGTAAAGCGATGCTGAGCATCAATGCTGTAAAAGGTTTCGAATACGGCAGTGGGTTTGACGGTACCAAGCTTCGCGGGTCACAACACAACGATGAATTCTATAACGAAGGGGGACGTATCCGTACTCGTACGAATTTTTCCGGAGGAGTTCAAGGCGGCATATCCAACGGGGAGGATATCTATTTCAATGTTGCGTTCAAACCAGTCGCGACTATTATGCAGGATCAAAACAGTGTTGACAAAGAAGGCAATGAGGCCGTTGTCAGTGGAAAAGGAAGACATGATCCCTGCGTTGTTCCTAGAGCCGTTCCAATTGTCGAAGCGATGGCTGCGCTTGTCCTGGCGGATTTCCTCTTGCGACACCGAGCTGGAACCCAACCTCACGGGCGGAAATCACTGACAACTAATAACTAATAACTAATACCTAATCCTACTTTGTCAACTTACACATTTACATAATAAAGGATTGATAAAAAACAGGGTCACGACGTGCCAAAGAAATCACAATGGGCACTACGTGAGAACTGCGTCTAAAGATTCGTCGTGCCTCTTTTTGTGGTCTTCGTGACCCTGCATTTATTGAGCGCATTGGCAGTAAACCATATACAATTCAAAAGGTGACAAAGGACTAATAACTAATAACTAATAACTAATAACGAACAACGGATCGTCTAATCATAACTCACATCATCCGATGGCTCAACATATTCACCTTCCCATTTGGCAATAATTATAGTAGCCAGACAGTTGCCAATTACATTTACAGAGGTTCTTGCCATATCCATTAATTCATCGATACCCAGGATAGCCATGATTGGCCATACAGGCAGGCCAAAAGACGCTGCCGTGCCGAGCAATATTACTAGCGTTGCCCTCGGCACACCTGCGATACCTTTGCTGGTCAGCATCAGCGTGAACACCATTACAATTTGTTCACCTATTGATAATTCAATGCCGGCTGCCTGCGCCACAAAAACCGAAGCCAGCGAAAGGTATAGTGTACTTCCATCAAGGTTAAAAGTATAGCCAGTCGGAAGGACAAAGGCTACGATTTTTCTGGGTACACCGAGCTTTTCCATATTTTCCATAGCCTTGGGCAATGCTGACTCTGAACTCGTGGTGGCGAAAGCAATGGAAACAGGTTCCGAAATGGCCTTGAAGAATTTTTTAATAGGTACTTTGACAATGAGTGCCACAGGTAGCAATACACCTAGCAGAAATACAAGAAGGGCACCATATAAGGTTAATAACAACTTCAAAAGTGAAGCAAGAATATCAAGGCCAAGATGGCCAACGGTAACAGCGATCGCAGCGCCCACACCAAACGGTGCGAAGTGCATAATGATGTTTGTAAACTTAAACATCGTTTCAGCGAGGCTCTCAGCAAAATCAAGAAGAGGTTTCTTTCTCTTTTCTGACAATAGAGCTAGAGCGATGCCAAATATCACACTGAACACAACAATAGGAAGGACATCTCCATGGTAGATAGACTTTACAATGTTTTCGGGAAACACATGCAGAACAACTTCCTTCCAACCTTCTGCTTTTGCAGCAGGGAGATCCTGTTCAAATCCTTCCGGCAATGCAATTCCGTCGCCTGCCCTTGTGAAATTAATCGCCAACAATCCAATTATCAGGGCCAGTGTGGTGACGACTTCAAAATACAAAATGGACTTCCATCCCATTCGTCCAACCTGTTTGAGGTTGGAATGACCTGCTATGCCAACCACGAGGGTCGCGAAAAGAATCGGTGCTATTATTGTTTTAATTAGCCTGAGAAAGATCTGGCTTAAGACAGAGAGATTTTGTGCGAAGTTTGGGAAGTTTAGTCCAATCTCAACACCGATGATCATGCTAAGGAGAATCCAGGTGGTCAGAGATTTCTTTTGGACTGCAAACCAAATTAAGAATGCCCAGGTTAGCCATCGGCTTGTAATAAGCACTGTCTGAGGGATGTCAGCAGCCGTATAGAAATGCACCAAATGGAGAATTGCCGCAATCGACAGCAAGATCAGGACGATTTGAATAATTCTTTTTTTGCTCAACTTCGGCGGATTTTATACGGGAATTCTTAATTCCAAGTGGGCAATATAAAAAAAGTCCCGGTTCTTGACGGCCATTTTATGAGTTGAAAGGGCAGCACGAACGTAAATTCAGTAATTTTGTTAGATAGTATTAAACCGGAAACGACATATGGTACAAGCTATGCACAAGAATATTCACATTTATCTGGAATCAAACCCTAATCCTAATTCACTGAAATTTGTGGTGAACGAAATGTTGATCCCGGAAGGATTAAGCTTTGATTTCCCCGATGCAGAAAGTACATCACTGTCACCACTGGCGAAGGAGTTGTTTGAATATCCTTTCGTGGAGCGGGTTTTTTTCGCGGGAAACTTTGTGACCGTGACAAAACCAGAACGTATTGAGTGGATTGAAATTCAGAATGTCATCAAGGAACATATTAAAAAATATCTTGAGGCAGGAAAACTCATCATCGAAATCGAAGATAGTGCCGAGCCACTTCCTGTTGAAGAGGAAACTGATACTATAAAGAAGATTAAAACGATTCTTGAAGAATATATACGTCCGGCGGTAGAGCAAGATGGCGGTGCCATTACGTATCATTCGTTTAATGATGGAGTGGTTAAGGTTAAGTTACAAGGCTCTTGCAGTGGATGCCCTTCTTCCATGATCACCCTCAAAGCTGGAATTGAAAATCTATTTACCCGAATGATGCCTGGGGAAGTAACCGCCGTTGAGGCGTTGAATTAACCCGTCTCTTCCTTAACATAACCCGGCGCGACCGGGTTTTGTATTTAGAATCGCTCAGCAATCCGCGCATTCAGAAAAATGGTCGATCAAAGAAAATTTTGGATTTCAGGAGTCGTCCTCTTACTGCTTTCGCACATAGCATTCGGGCAACAAAAAAATGAGATCGATTCCGTTGAGATTATTCAGATCGATACGGCTAGCAAAATTATCGATGCTGTTAAAGATACCCGCCTTACCAAAGAGATTCTCAAAAGTGTTACCCGGTCGCCTCGAAAGGATGATCATTTGAACGTTCGAAGTGAAGAGATCTACCTTCCCTATGAAGGAAAAATAATCCGACAGGTATTAGTTAATCATATCGACTTCGAGCGAAGCATTACCGATACTACAAAAAATATTAAGAACTGGATAGTGAAGGCAGGCAATACGCTGCACAACACTACGAAGGAATGGGTAATTCGTGATCATATTTTTTTTAAGGAGGACCGCCGCTTAAATCCGTACCTGCTCGCGGACAACGAACGTTTCATTCGCGATCTGGATTTTATAGTCGACGCACGCGTTATTGTAGTACCGCTCAACCATACTAAGGATTCGGTTGATGTACTTGTCGTTACCCGTGACGTGTTTAGTATAGGTGGAAGCTTTAGTCCAAGAGGAGTAGACGAAACCAAATTTAGAATCTACGATGCAAATTTTCTAGGTTGGGGCCAACGATTGCAATTTAATGGTCACTATGATTATAATCGAAATCCGAGATTTGGTCATGAAATCTATTATCGCAAAAGCAGCCTGGGAGGTTCGCTGATTGATCTTACGGCGGGCTACACACAGCTAAATACCGGCAGCAGATACGGCACAGAGAATGAACACGCGTATTATCTCCGACTCGACAGACCCCTGGTGTCGCCCTATTCAAGACTCGCCGGCGGAATCGAATTTAGCAGAAACTGGTCTTCAAATATTTATCAGGCGGCCGATTCTATTTTTCGCGATTATCGCTATGATGTCAACGACTTTTGGCTTGGTTATAATCTTGGAGCCAACGAGAATCATCGAAAACGAACGCGGCATTTCATAAGTGGCCGATTGTTTTATCAAAACTTTGGACGAAGGCCCCAACTTCCCGGAGATGCATTAAACCCAACCTTTAATAGCCGCACATACGGATTAGGTTCTTTTACTTTTTTTCAACAGGAGTTCTACAAGACGCAATATGTATATGGTTTCGGAAGAACAGAAGATATTCCATACGGCCATAATATGTCTATCCTCGCAGGTTGGCAAAATCTTCTTTCATTAAAACGCGCTTACATCGGATTTGACGCAGAAAAATCATTCGTGCATTCGGGCGGTAATTTTTATACCCTTTTATTTAGGGCAGGGGGGTTTCCGTATCATGGCCGATGGGAAGATGCAACGCTCCTGCTATCCGGCAAACTGTTTAGCCGCCTTAAAACCTATAAGAAATTCCTGATCCGACAGTCAGCTGATCTTGACTTTACTTATGTTTTTAATCAGCGCACTAATACGCTTCTTGATATTAACTATTCTTACGGACTCGAAGGATTCCGCGCCGACAGTCTCCTTGGTACAAAGCGACTTCATGCGCATTATGAACTGGTAGTGTTTTCTCCGTGGACAATTCTAGGTTTTCGTCTTGCGCCTATCCTATTTGCCGATGTTGCTTTGTTAGCCAAAAGAAACAAAACTCTGTTCTATGACAAACCCTTCGTCGCCCTTGGGTCAGGAATCCGAACAAGAAATGAAAACCTTGTTTTTGGGACTATTGAACTTAAGTTCTTCTACTACCCCAGAGTAGTAGAGGATATATCCCACTTTAAAGTAAGCGTCACCACTAATCTGAGGATCAAGTATACCGCCAGCTTTGTCCGAGCCCCCTCTTTTATATTGTACAATTGAAAAATCATACACAGCTGCTTTCATAAACATTTCAATTCTATAGGTACTGCGTAGCCTTTATGCAAATGGCTATATTTGACAGCACCCTTTCCAAGAACTGATGAGAAAGACCTTTATAATAACGAGCGTTGCTTCGGTGGTCCTCATATTGATATGGACCTATTATTGGCCGTGGGCTACTATTTTATTGTTGCTGATACTTCCATTTGTATATATGGGGATAGCGGACATGGTTCAAACAAAGCAATCGATCAGACGAAATTTTCCTTTGCTGGGAAGACTGCGTTACGTGTTTGAAGATTTCAGGCCAAAGATCCAGCAGTATTTTGTTGAGAGCGATACAGATGGTGCACCCATAAATCGAAATGATCGCTCAGTAATTTACCAGCGCGCTAAGAAACAAATTGACACCACGCCTTTTGGCACTCAGTTGAATGTATACTCCGAGGGTTATGAGTGGATGAGTCATTCAATTGTGCCGCTAGACTTCCAGAAAGTAGAACATCATCCCCGCGTTTTGGTGGGTAATAAAGATTGCAAGCAACCATACAGTGCAAGCATTTTAAATGTATCCGCAATGAGCTTTGGTTCGTTGAGTAGCCATGCCGTTGAGGCTTTGAATGCGGGCGCGGGTATTGGTGGATTTGCGCATAACACTGGAGAGGGTGGTCTCAGTCCTCATCACTTGAAATATGGTGGCGATATAATTTGGCAAATCGGAACAGGATATTTTGGCGCACGCGATGAAGAGGGACGATTTTCGCCTGAGGCCTTCAGTCAAAACGCAAAGCGTCCTGAAGTCAAGATGGTTGAGTTGAAAATTTCACAAGGCGCAAAACCCGGACACGGTGGCATACTTCCTGCAAAAAAAAATACGCCGGAAGTGGCTGCTATTCGGATGGTGAAGCCCGGCACAACGGTCTATTCGCCACCATTTCACAGTGCATTCTCAACTCCAAAGGAAATGATACTTTTCATCCAAAGGATGCGTGAACTTTCGGGGGGCAAGCCTACTGGTTTTAAGCTATGCATCGGCCGAAAAAGTGAGTTCATTTCGATCTGCAAAGCTATGATCGAGCTTGATATCTACCCGGATTTCATTAATGTGGATGGTGGCGAGGGTGGAACCGGTGCCGCACCGCCTGAGTTTTCAAACTTTGTAGGTATGCCGTTGCTTGACGGACTTGCATTCGTAGATAATATGTTAAAAGGATTTGGCATCCGGAAGCATATAAAAGTTGGCGCATCGGGTAAGATCCTAACCGGTTTTCAAATACTACGTGCAATCGCTCTGGGGGCAGATATTTGTCACAGTGCCAGGGCAATGATGATGGCTGTAGGATGTATTCAGGCACTCGAGTGCAACAAAAATACGTGTCCGGCCGGAGTAGCAACCCAGGATCCCGATCTGGTGAAAGGTCTGGTAATCGATGATAAGAAAGTAAGGGTAGCAAACTACCATAAGAATACGGTCGAGAGTTTTGTAGAGCTGATGGCAGCATCCGGCATTGACTCACCTTCAAAATTAAACCGACATCAGATCAGCAGGCGGGTATTCATGAATGAAGTAAAGACTTTGGAAGAGATTTACCCTTCAATACCAGCGAGCTCGATGCTTTCCAACCCAGTGCCTGAGCGCTATCGTATGTCGTTTGAATCGGCCAGCGCAGAAAAGTTTTAATCAGTAATCGTTAATCGTTATCCGTGGTTGTGCTCTCGTTTAATCATGGTGCGAACTGCGGATCGAGCCATCCGAACCGATAGATATCGTGTACCGATCACCATTACCACCGATTACCTTTAGAGTACTTTTACGTACTCGATCACAAATAGCACATAAGTCAATCGAGCCACCCGATCACCTGACCACCCGATTACCGATTACCATTCCCATCTGGCGCACTACTTCGTAAAGAACAACGCCCGCAGCTACGGAAACGTTAAGAGATCCGATCTTGCCCTTTAATGGAATGCTAGCCAACTCATCAGAAGCGCGTAGCAAATGGTCCGAGATGCCATCTTCTTCGGAGCCCATAACGATTGCAATCGGTCCGGTCAAGTTTAACTGGTAAATATTTCGATCCGTTTTTTCCGTACATGCAATGACGCGGATACCATTGTCATGCAGTAGCTGAACCGTTTTTTTCAAGTCTTTCTCGCGGCATACAGGTACAT
>CAMLER010000206.1 GCA_946478915.1 uncultured Chryseolinea sp. | reverse complement strand
ATTGAAAGTGTGGACGTTTTTAAAGCTTAGCCCACCTTTCTGATGCATTTTAACTAGCTCCGCATAAAGTCTGGTTGGAGTGGAGCCCGTTGCAAGTCCGAGAACGCACGGTTTTCCTTCCTTCTGCCGCAATTTTATCAAGGTGGCTATCTCGTTTGCCACGTAAATCGAACCGGCTTCGGAGTTGTTAAAGATTTTTACCGGAATCTTTTCAAATGCGGTAAGGTCGTTATTCATATTTTTAGTTTTTATTCTCTTTGATCCGATGTTAAAGTAGCCGAAAAAGTGGCAAATTTTCAAATGTTCGCGGAAACATAATTATGAATAATTTCAGAACAGAACTGAATATATCCCCTTCTAGTGCGCGTATACGCTTAACAGACAGCATATTGACTGTCGGATCCTGCTTTTCCGACGCAATCGGTTCTCAATTGATTTTAAACAAGCTTGCCACACTGGTCAACCCTTTCGGCACCATTTATAATCCGTTATCAATTCATAAGGCAATCCAGTACTCGACTTCGGAGAGACCAGTTTTAGAGACTTCGTTTGCGCAGCGTCAGGATTCTGTATTGCACTATGATTTTCATTCCCAATTTTCGGCAGGAGATCAGGAGGATCTTAAGAATCTGCTGCAGTCGGCGTTGTCAGATACTCATAAATTTCTTCGCACATCCCAATGGCTAATTATTACCTATGGAACTTCCTGGGTATACGAATTGAAAGAGACCAGTTCAGTTGTGGCCAATTGTCATAAGATGCCTCAGGTACTTTTCAACAAATTTCTTCTGACCCAAAAAAGAATACTCGATTCGTTTGAAACAATGTATGTTGATTTGAAAAAACTCAATCCTAATCTTCAAATAATTTTGACAGTCAGCCCTGTGAGGCACCTCAAAGACACAATGGAACTCAATAGTGTCAGTAAGGCTATTCTGCGAATCGCCTGTAACACTTTGTCGCAACAACACAGCGATGTTCAATATTTCCCTTCCTATGAGATAATGCTCGACGATCTTCGCGATTACAGATTCTATAAATCCGACATGATACACCCGTCGGAAGTTGCCGAAGATTATATCTGGAAAAAGTTTGTTGATTGTTATTTTGATGACGAACTAAAACTATTTCTATCGAAGTGGAAAGATATCAGGCAAGCGCTCAGTCACCGACCGTTTAATCGCGCATCCGCGCCTCATCAGAAATTCGTCAGTGAAACAATAAAGAAGCTGGAAGAACTAAAGCACCTCGTCAATGTTGATAAAGAAATAGCTTCGCTGAAAAGTTAACGACGCAGCGTCTGCAGTACAAAAATCCTGAAAGTTCATGCCCAACCGACTAATACACGCAACCTCTCCCTATCTGATCCAGCACGCGCATAATCCAGTAGATTGGTATGAATGGGGTGATGAGGCCCTGCAAAAAGCTCTGGCAGAAGACAAGCCTATTCTGGTCAGCATCGGGTATTCCTCTTGCCATTGGTGTCATGTGATGGAGCGAGAATCGTTTGAAAAAGAACACGTTGCTGAAGTAATGAACAAATTTTTTATCTGCATTAAAGTCGATCGTGAGGAGCGCCCTGACATCGATCAAATTTATATGGATGCAGTTCATATGCTGGGTGTTCACGGGGGATGGCCATTAAATGTATTTCTTACTCCGGAACAAAAACCTTTTTTTGGCGGAACGTACTTTTCGCCGCAGGTTTGGATAGAAGTATTGAACAACATAAACAAGGCTTATCGCGCCAATCGCGATCAGATTGAAGAGACTGCGGAAGAACTTCGATTACATCTTCTGACATCCGAAGTGGCGCGCTACAACCAAGTGCCCACAAACTCGGAGCTGATGACCGACCTGGAGTCAATGCTTACGTTGATGGAAAGCAAGTTTGACAGGAAATGGGGAGGTATGGATAAGGAGCCCAAATTTATCATGCCCTCCATTTGGCATTTTCTCTTCAGGCATTATCATCTCACAAAAAATCAAAGCGCGCTCGATCATACCACTTTTACCCTGAAAAAAATTGCGATGGGTGGAATTTACGATCAGGTTGGCGGTGGGTTTTCGCGTTATTCTGTGGATCGCTACTGGTTTGCCCCTCATTTTGAAAAGATGTTGTATGACAATGCACAACTGTTAAGCTTATACAGCGAGGCATATGCAATCACTAAGGAAGATGCTTTCAAAAAAGTTGTTTATGAATCTTTCGAATGGCTGCAGCGTGAAATGCTGCATGAAAATGGTGGCTTTTATTCAGCGCTGGATGCAGATAGCGAAGGCGTTGAAGGTAAATATTATATCTGGACAAAGAAAGAGCTGGTTGAGGTCCTTCAGGAGGAAGAAGTGCTCATTTCAAGTTACTACAGCGCAAAAGAGGAGGGTAACTGGGAACACGGCAGCAATATTCTTATGCGGATAAAGGAAGACGAACAGTTTCTCAAGGACCATTCTATAAGCGCTGACGAATGGAATCCGATCCTGGACCGTGCCAGGAAAAACCTGCTGAATGCGCGATCGAAGCGTATAGCGCCAGCGTTAGACGATAAAATAATAGCGGCATGGAATGCCATGACAATTTGCGGTCTGATCGACGCTTATCGGATTTTCACGGACAGGATTTTTCTGGATGTAGCACGCGGCGCGATTCAATTTCTGGAAAATCAGATGATGTCGGGAACAACTTTGTATCGCTCATTTAAAAACAAGCGGTCGACGACGCAGGCATTCCTGGATGACTATGCTTTCTTGATACAGGCCTACATCAGGATATATCAGGCAACGCTCGAAGAAAAATACATTGTACGGGCCTCGGAGATGATGGAACACGTTATTGTCGGTTTCTATGATGAGTCTGACGGATTTTTCTTTTACACGTCAAAGCATTCAGAAACCCTGATCGCGCGCAAAAAAGAGATTTTTGATAATGTGATCCCATCTTCAAATGCGGTGATGGCACAGAACCTCAACCAATTGGGCGTTATGTTGGATCGCGATGACTGGAAAAAAATGGCCGTTGCAATGGTCGATTCGCTTAGCCATCTCGTTAAGAGTGAACCTGGATTTATGTCGCACTGGGCGATTGCACAAACAGAAATCAAAAAAGGTTTCGAAGAAATTGTCCTGGTAGGCAACGGGATTGACCCTCTCCGATCCAGAATTCAAAGCAATTTCCTGCCATTCTCGTTATTCCAGGGAAGTGAAAAGGAAGGAAGCCTTCCTTTACAAAAAGACAAATTGCCACTTGACGGAAAGCCGACGATCTATGTCTGTCATAATAAGACGTGTCAACTGCCGGTTCACAGCGTGAATGAAGCACTCGCGCAACTTGAGATTACCGCTACAACGTCATAGGGAAAATACTTTGGATCTTCAACTACTGTCTCAGCATTTTGCTGGTTAAGAATCCTTTCTGCACGAACACCAAGCAGCCTTTTCCTAATTCATTAAAGGAAATTATTAGCGATATAAATATGCGCCCAAGAAACTCTGTTTCATCATGATAATGTATTAACGAAAATCAAAATATCGAAATCGCATTCCATGCTGTATATTAGCCCGCAAACTTTTGCCCGGTGAAAATACTTTCTTATTTCGCAGCTGCAGCAATTTTGCTGTCCTGTTCTTCAAAAAAGGTTGAGCCTCCCAAAGCGTTTGGCCCTACACCCAGCCCTGCTCAATTGCAATGGCACCAAATGGAAATGAATGCCTTCGTTCATTTTACACTAAACACCTATACTGGAAAAGAATGGGGCTACGGCGATGAAAGTCCTGCTCTCCTTAACCCATCATCTTTTGATGCGGACCAATGGGTTAAGACTTTTAAAGACGCTGGGTTCAAAGGCGTGATCTTAACGTGCAAGCATCACGATGGATTTTGCCTATGGCCATCCGCATACACGGAACATTCTGTAAAAAACTCTCCTTTCCAAAATGGTAAGGGCGATATTGTGAAAGAAGTAGCAGAAGCCACTAAACGTCATGGCTTAAAGTTTGGAGTTTACCTTTCTCCATGGGACCGGAACAGGGCGGACTACGGCACACCTGCATACATAGAATATTACAGGAATCAACTGAAGGAATTGTTCAGTAGCTACGGACCAATTTTTGAAATGTGGTTTGACGGTGCTAACGGTGGTGATGGTTACTATGGCGGCACTAACGAAAAACGGCGCATAGACGGGTCGACATATTATGATTGGCCAACGACACTGGATCTGGTAAGGCAGATGGAACCTAATGTAATCTTTTTCAGCGATGCCGGTCCTGGCGTGCGATGGGTTGGAAATGAAAGAGGCATAGCCGGTGAAACTAATTGGAATACCATTACACCAGATACACTTTTCGCAGGGCAACCAGGCATTACAGATCTCTTGAATTCTGGCCATGAGAATGGCACGGCATGGATACCCGCCGAAGTGGATGTTTCCATTCGACCCGGCTGGTTCTATCATGCGCATGAAGACAGCCTGGTGAAGTCACCTGAAAAGCTGTTTGACATATTCCTCACCTCAGTAGGACGAGGCTCTACCCTCCTTCTCAATGTTCCTCCCGATCAACGAGGACTATTACATGAAAACGATGTGAGGTCCTTACAGGGTTTCAAACAATTGCTGGAAAGTGAATTCGGTACAAACCTGGCGCTGAATGCGAAGGCAACATCGCCGGAACACCGAGGGAGTGACGACGATTATAGTCCCTCCAACGTAACAGATGATAATGAGGAAACGTATTGGGCAACCAACGATGAATCCACAACAGGCGCCGTAGAGATCGATTTGTCGGAAGCGAAAACCATTAAATATGTCGAGATCCAGGAGTACATAAAACTCGGGCAACGTATAAGGTCATTTACCATTGAGTCTTTCGACGGTGGGAATTGGTCGAAAATCGGTGAAGGTACCACCATCGGCTATAAACGAATTATTAAGTTCGACCCATTGAGCGCCAGCAAGATCCGCTTTAGTGTTTCGGATGCAAAAGCATGTCCATTGATATCCTCAATCAAAGTTTTTTGATCCGTCTTCGTTTAATTTATACGCCTGCTGTCCACCTCAGCCCGGGGAATATGCTAAATTAGCTGATTGTAAATTCGGGCTTTGAAAATTTTACTGTCCATCCTGCTCACATCGATAGTGGTCAGCTTTTCTGAATTGCCTTCCGGAATCTTTATTGTTAAAAAGCCGGGCAGAAAAGACCCATGCGAACAGGAATTGAAGATGCTTATCGGTGGGCGAAAGGTTTGCGTTCTTAGGAAACCAATTATCGGTGCTGATGAAATCGAATATGTAACAGACATATTGTACGATCCGGTTTTAAAGCGCAACCACGTTAACATCGGATTATCAGCCAGTAGTGTCAGGACACTTAACCGCACTGTGAGCAGTATTACCAAGCCGGAATTTGCTATCGTTGTCAATAATAATGTTATCGGCATTTTTGTAATCAATGAAAGGCTTACAGAAAACTTCCTGAGATTAGGCACCGATCTTGAGCTTAAAGATCTCGAAGCTGTAAGAGATGCGCTTGAGGAGTTAGCGGATGGGAATCGGTAACCCGGTTGGTAACCGGTAGGTAACCGGTGATCGGGTGGTGATGGTAATCGGTGCGCCAGATTGTAATGTGTGCGCCAGCTGTGAGGAGGAGAGAGTTAGGGGTAAGGAGTCGGCCTGCTATAAAAACTATGGTAATGGCGACAGGCGAGTACAAATCTAACAAGACACATTTTCAATAAATGTACCCTCTGCCCGGTCCGAGTGATTACCTTTCACCGATTAACATTGTTAATCGCTGCGAGACGCTTACTTGAAAAACATACGCTTAGCTCTAACCGACTGATTACCGATTCCCATTCCCAAGCATTATCTTTCAAAAAAAGTTACAGCGTGGAAATTTTTGAAGGCAATGATGATACACTTTTCGCAGAATTGTTGCTTCCCGTTCCCATTCCGCGTTTCTTCACCTATCGGGTTCCTCGAGCGCTGCAAGAAAAAATTTTAGTCGGACAACGTGCTATTGTCCAATTTGGAGATCGAAAAATTCTCACTGGCCTGATCGCTACGATCCACAAACAACCACCGATCGAATACGAGGCAAAGTATATTCTTGAAATCCTTGACAATTATCCTGTAGTAACCGAACTACAGTTCAAGCTCTTTCGATGGATAGCGGATTATTATTTGTGTACACTTGGAGAAGTTATGAATGCCGCATTGCCAAGCGGACTTAAACTTTCAAGTGAATCGATGGTACAATTACATCCGTCGTTTAATCTTGAAGAGAGCACATTCGAATTCAGCGACCGCGAACTTCAGCTGCTGAAACACCTGTCCAATGAATCGATGGACTATTCGTCCATCTCCAAGGCCTTAGGAGTCAAAACTCTGTACACAATCCTTAAATCGCTGGTGTACAAAGATGCAATCATACTTTACGAAGAAGTAAAAGAAAAGTATAAGCCCAAAACCGAGAAAAGGATCAGACTTTCCACAGCGTACAATAACACCGAAAAACTTCAGGATCTTTTTGAAAGTTTGGCATCGCGACCAAAACAGGAATCAGTGCTTCTGAAATATCTTCAGGAAGTACCTGTTCTTGCCCATCCCGAAACGAACCGCAATGGAATTTCGAAAAAGGAATTATTGGTCGATGACTTGTCCGAATCTTCGTTGTCGACCCTAATAAGGAATAATATTTTTGAGGAATTTGATGTAATAGTTTCGCGCTTTCCGAATGAAGCTAAACCCGTTCCCCACGTTGTTCAGCTAAGCGAGGATCAGCTTCGGGTGCAACGCGATATATTAAAGAATTTTCAGGAGGACAAAATAACACTGCTCAGGGGAATTACCGGAAGCGGCAAGACCGAAATTTATATCAATCTTATCAGGCAAGCTCTCGATTCAGGATCGCAGGTGCTTTACCTTCTGCCGGAAATCGCAGTAACCACGCAGATTGTTCAAAGGTTAAAAAAAATATTCGGAGAGACGGTCGGCGTTTACCATTCCAGGTTTTCTGACAACGAGCGCGTGGAGGTTTGGAACGGAATTTTGAATGGGAAATATAAATTTATTATCGGCGTGCGCTCGTCCGTTATGTTACCCTTCGACAATCTCGGACTCATCATTGTAGATGAAGAACATGATCCATCATACAAGCAACAGGAGCCCGCACCGCGATACAACGCCAGGGATGTTGCTATGGTTATGGGACAGATGCACTATTCAAAAGTGTTGCTGGGCTCCGCGACGCCTTCCATCGAAACATTTTACCACGCACAACAGGGGAAGTATGGATATGTGATACTGGACAAAAGATTTGGCGACGCACAGCTCCCAACGGTAGAGCTGGCCGACATGGGAAAAGAACGAAAACAAAAAACTACAAAAGGAGAATTTTCCGGATTACTCATAAGAAGAATTGAAGAAACGCTGGCGAAAAAACAGCAGGTTATCATTTTTCAGAATCGGCGGGGCTATTCGCCCATGGTCAGCTGCGAGGATTGTGGCTGGGTTCCGAAGTGCGTTAATTGCTCCGTAAGTCTAACATACCATCAATACAAACATGCTTTGATCTGTCACTACTGTGGATACCGGCAGCCACTGCCGCAGAACTGTCCTACTTGTTCCTCAACACGAATCAAAACAATGGGTTATGGAACAGAAAAACTTGAGGAGGAACTGAATCTTCATTTTCCGGATGCAAAAGTGCAACGCATGGATCTTGATACAACGCGATCTAAGACCGGATACGAAAGCATAATCGATCAATTCGAAAGAGAGGAAACAAATATCTTAGTCGGTACACAAATGGTTACCAAAGGCCTTGATTTCAGTCATGTGAACCTGGTTGGTATTTTTAACGCCGATCGTATGATGCACTTTCCTGATTTCCGATCGTATGAGCGCGCCTATCAACTCATCACACAAGTCAGCGGTCGCGCTGGGCGCCGTGACAAACCAGGCACTGTCGTTATTCAAACTTCCAACCCGCAGCATCCATTGTTAAATACCATCATGAAACGGGCGCATGAAGAATTTTATGAAGCGCAGCTGCAAGACAGATTCCGTCACGACTATCCCCCATTTACGCGATTGATCGAGTTAACCATAAAGCATACGGATAA
>CAMLER010000205.1 GCA_946478915.1 uncultured Chryseolinea sp. | reverse complement strand
CTAACTTCTGGCCCAATACACCCGACATTCTTCCTTACCACCTTCAATATCAGGGTGAAAATATTTTTATTACCCGACTTGCGCTTGCTGCAACGCTTTCTTCCAATTATGGCATCTATGGCCCTGCATACGAGTGGCATGACAACATTCCCATGCAGGGTAAAGAGGAATATTTTAATTCCGAAAAGTATGAGGTCAAACTGCATGACTGGAAAAAGACGAACCGGATGACGGATATCATCACCATTGTTAATGCTGCGCGAAAAAACAACGCAGCATTACAAACGACATGGAACCTTCAATTTTGCACTATCGAAAATCCAAATCTGCTGGCTTATGTGAAGGCTACCGACGATTTGTCCAATATTATCCTCACCGTAGTAAATCTGGATTCACACAGCCGGCAATCCGGATATGTACAGCTCCCTTTGCAACGACTGAAAATCGATGGAAGGATTAATGTCAAGCTTCACGATCTGGTGACTGATGAGCAATACACGTGGACTCAGGAGTGGAATTATATTGAATTGGATCCGTACAAGATACCTTTTCATTTGTTTAAGTTAGAAGTACACGAATCATATATGTAAATGAGCCTATCATCCAAAGCGAACGATGCCCTATGGTTTAAAGATGCCATAATCTATGAGTTGTCGGTTCGTGCATTTTTTGACAGTAACGCAGATGGTATTGGCGATTTCCAGGGTCTTATACAAAAACTCGATTATCTTGAAGACCTTGGTATCAACACAATTTGGCTGCTTCCGTTTTATCCGTCGCCGTTGAAAGATGATGGGTTTGATGTAACAGACCATTACGATGTTCATCCCGACTATGGGACGTTAGCAGACTTTAAGCAATTTCTTAAAGAGGCCCACCGCCGGGGTATACGCATAATTACAGAATTGATACTGAATCATACTTCTGACCAGCATCCATGGTTTAAGCGATCAAGAAAAGCGAAATCAGGCTCGCGTTATCGTGAGTTTTTTGTTTGGAGTGATACTAATGAAAAGTATAAGGATGCTCGTGTAGTTTTCAGATCAGAAGAATCTACGAATTGGTCTTGGGACTCTGAGGCAAAGTCTTATTACTGGCATAGATTTTCACGTCACCAGCCAGAATTGAACTTCGATAACGCAGAAGTCCAACTGGAGATGATTAAGATCGTTGATTTTTGGATGAAGATGGGTGTGGATGGATTTCGATTGGGGTCGGCAGCATTCCTTTTTGAAGAGGAGGGAACCAGTTGCGAAAATCTGCCACAGACTCATGTATATCTCAAACGACTTCGAGCACACATTGACAAAAATTACAAAAACAGGATCCTGATAGCAGAAGCAAACTTGTGGCCCGAGGACGCCGCTGATTATTTTGGCGGAGGAATTGAATGCCATATGAATTTCAACTATCCGTTAATGCCCCGTATGTTCCTGGCGCTTCGGACAGAGGACAGTTACCCGATAATCGACATTATGGAGCAAACTCCAGCCACTCCGCCCAACAGTCAATGGGCCGTGTTCTTGCGAAATCACGATGAACTTGCCCTGGAAATGGTTACCGAAGAAGAAAAAGATTATCTCTTCAAAGCTTATGCCCACGATAACAACACAAAGTTTAACATGGGGATAAGACGGCGACTTGCACCATTGATGAACAACGACAGGAGAAAAGCAGAACTTTTGCATGCAATTTTGTTCGCATTACCCGGGTCGCCTGTTCTTTATTACGGCGACGAGATTGGAATGGGTGATAATGTTTATCTCGGTGATCGCTTTGGTGTGCGCACACCAATGCAATGGAACATGAATATCAATGCAGGGTTTTCGATGGCGAATCCGCAGAAACTTTATCTTCCAATTATTACAGATCCCGCCTATAGGCATGAGGCCGTCAATGTTGCCGCGCAGGAAGAAAATCCCTCTTCATTTTTATGGTGGATGAAAAATACGATCTCAATGCGAAAACGACTGAATATATTTGGTCGGGGGGATATGAAATTTCTGGAGAGCTCCAATGCAAAGATTCTCAGCTTCGTCAGGAAGTATGACAGGCAGTGCATTGTCGTGGTAGCTAATTTGTCTCAGTTCTCCCAATCAACCGTTTTAGATCTGTCGGAATTTAAAGGATGCGATATTACGGAAGTTTTCAGTCAGAATCGGTTCTTGCCGGTAGGGGATGGAGACTATCCAATAACGATAGGGCCATACGGCTATTTTTGGTTTCAGGCAGAAGTTGATGAGAAAAAAGAGAAGGAACCCAGCGGTGAACTGTTTCTTCTTAAGACCGATGTTTCGTGGGAAAAGTTATTCGACAATTACAACGAGCTACGCATCCTTGAACGGAAAGTATTACTGTCTTTCATGAAAAAGTGCAGGTGGTTTGGGGGCAAAGCAAAAGTGGTTAGCAAGGTCAGTATCCAAAAAACCATTCCGATTAAGATTGATGGAGATACCCACTTTCTTGCTGTGATCGAAGTGCATTATGCTCAGCGTCTGCCCGAGTTGTACTTCCTGCCGTTGGCTTTTCTTCCCTCCGACAGCATTATGGAACGGGTGGAGTATACCGTACAAAGTGTGGTATGTAGGGCGGAGATTCAGGGAAAGGCCGGTTTTATTATGGATAGCAGTTATGATAAGCTGTTCCGCGACTTCTTGCTGCTCAGCATGTGTAAAGAGGTAAAGATAAGAGTTGATGATGGGGGAACGCTGTTATTCAACTCCGGAGTCTTTGCCAAAATTGATGTTAACAAAGAGATCGATTCCAAAATCCTGAGAGCGGATCAAAGCAATACGTCTATTATTTATAATGATCAATATTTCTTTAAGTTTTACAGGAAACTGGAAAATGAAATAAATCCCGAATTAGAGATTGTACAATTTTTGTCGGAGCATACTACGTTTCGACATTCTCCAAGATACGCCGGCAGCGTGGAGTATCGAGACCAGGATGGAGGCGTCATCGTTTTTGGCTTGCTGCAGGAGAAAGTTGAGAATCAGGGCGACTCATGGATCATGACTGTAGACTCGGTTGGAAGGTTTTACGAGCGTGTTATGACGAAGGCGAAAACTTTAAAAGCACCCAAGCTTATCAACAAGGTTACATTAAAGTTTGAAGAAGCACCTGAGGTTATTCAGGAATTCATTGGTCGCGGATTTTATGAGCGCATGGTGCGGCTCGGCCAGCGCACAGCTGAAATGCATTTAGCTCTCGCATCGAACACAAGTAATCCGGCTTTTGCTCCTGAAAATTTTACGACGAACTATCAACGGTCTCTCTATTCGTCGCTGCGGAAACTTGTCAAGGATCGGTTCAACTTGCTTGAAACAACAATGCATAAGTTGAGTCCTCAGGTTCAGGAGTTGGCTAAGAAAGTTCTGGCAATGGAGAGCGACATAATGCAGTGTTTCAGCGAAGTATATCAGGTTAAGATTAAGACGCAGAAAATCAGGATCCACGGCGACTATCATCTTGGCCAGGTTCTTTTTACAGGCAATGATTTTGTTATTATAGATTTTGAGGGTGAGCCCGGTCTTTCCTTCAGCGAGAGGAGGTTGAAGAAGAGCGCACTGAAAGATGTCGCGGGGATGATGCGATCCATACACTATGCTGCATTTGGCAAAATACTGCTGAATGAAAATTATCGGGAGCGGGATCGTGATTTTCTGGAGACATGGGCGGAGCAGTGGCAGCATTATGTGAGCCGGTTCTATTTTGGTGCATATATGGAGCGGATGAATATGGGTACGACTTTGGCACAGGAGGATGGTATACTGCTAATGGTGTTTATGCTCGAGAAAGCAGTTTACGAACTAGGATATGAATTGAATGGTCGTCCGGCGTGGACTATCGTGCCCTTGCGAGGAATTGATTACCTTATGAAAAGGTATAAGGAACAAAAGTGAAAGAAACCCTCCTGCGGTCAGCACGAACGAACGCAGGGTTTGTTAATTACAACGTGAATCAAGTATGGCAAAAAAAGCAACTTCAAAATCTGCGGCATTAATTTCTGAAGGCTTCAGTTTGCTGACAGACTTCGATATCTATCTTTTCAAATCCGGAAAGCATTATAAGTTATATGAAAAGCTTGGTGCACACGTCATCCACAATGATAATGGTGACGGCACATACTTCGCCGTATGGGCGCCGAATGCCAGAGCGGTTTCCGTATTGGGAAACTTCAACCATTGGCAGGACAAACAGCATGTGCTGAATCCCCGATGGGATGAGTCTGGAATCTGGGAGGGATATTTTCCGGATATCAAACATGGGGAAGCGTATAAGTACGCTATTCATTCCAATACAGGTGACTATGTAGTTAAGTCAGATCCTTTTTCATCCTATTGCGAAGCGGCGCCTAAAACAGCGTCAATTGTGTGGGAATCAAAGTACGATTGGAAGGATGGAGCGTGGCTGGCAGAACGAAAAAAAATGGCGGGGAAGCCTCAGCCATATTCTGTTTATGAGGTGCATTATGGTTCGTGGCGTCGCAAGGCAGAAGAAGGAAATAGATCGTTGAGTTATCCGGAAATGGCCATTGAATTGGTCCAGTATGTCAGGGACATGGGATTTACACATGTGGAATTCCTTCCGCTGATGGAGCATCCGTTTTATGGTTCGTGGGGTTATCAACTCACCGGGTACTACGCACCCACCAGCCGCTACGGTAGTCCTGAAGATTTCAAATACCTCATCGACTGTTTTCACCGCGAAGGAATAGGTGTTATCATGGATTGGGTGCCGTCGCATTTCCCCGGTGACGAGCACGGGCTGTACAAGTTTGATGGTACATTTCTTTATGAGCACGAAGATCCCCGCAAGGGTTTTCACCCAGATTGGAAAAGCTACATTTTCAACTATGGTCGCAATGAGGTGAAATCATTCCTTATCAGCAATGCACTGTTCTGGCTCGATCAATTTCACATTGATGGCCTGCGCGTAGATGCAGTGGCATCGATGCTCTATCTCGATTATTCTCGCAATGCAGGAGAGTGGATACCAAATCAATACGGAGGTAATGAAAATATTGAGGCAATTACATTCCTGAAAGAAATGAACGAAGTGGTTTATGCTCAAATCCCGGATGCTATAACCATAGCAGAAGAATCGACTTCATGGACAGGTGTATCGCGTCCTACCTATTTGGGCGGATTGGGTTTTGGTCAGAAATGGATGATGGGGTGGATGCACGATACGCTTAAGTATTTCAAGCTTGATCCCGTATACCGACGGTACCATCAAAATGAAATTACATTCAGCATCATGTACGCATTCACGGAAAATTTTATGCTCCCCTTGTCTCACGATGAAGTTGTTCATGGGAAAGGATCATTACTGGGAAGAATGCCCGGCGACGAATGGAGGAAATTTGCTAACCTCCGACTTTTGTTTAGCTACATGTTCATGCATCCTGGGTCGAAACTGTTATTTATGGGAGGCGAGTTCGGCCAGAGTGCCGAATGGAATCATGATCGTAGTCTCGACTGGCATTTGCTTCAATATCCACTCCACCAGGGAGTACAAAAACTCGTACAGGATCTTAACGCTTTCTATAAATCGCAACCGGCATTATACAAGTATCAATTCGAAAACAGAGGATTTGAATGGATCGATTATTCGGACAGCAATGGCAGCATAATCGCATTTCAACGAAAGGGGGATGAAAAGTCAGATCTGCTTATCGTAGCTTGTAATTTTACTCCCGAAGTGCGTCATCATTACAGCGTGGGTGTTCCATATCGCGGAACATGGGTAGAGGTTTTCAATTCCGATGATCAAAAATATGCGGGAACCGGACTTCTCAACATGACGTCAATCATGACTTCGCCCGTAAAATATCACGGGAGAGATTATTCGATTTCATTAACTTTACCGCCATTGGGGATGACTGTCATAAAACTTGAACGAGAGTTAAACGAGTTTGAGTTAAGCGACGTCGGTACCTGAAGAAGTTTGTGATTTGAATATTATCGCTGTTACTGTATTATTTGAGACGTTGTAATTCTTTTAAACAGACGTTGTGAAAATCAGGAACGCGATTCAAAAAGGTAAATTGAATTGGAAAAATATATTTGTATTCATGGTCATTTTTATCAGCCTCCTCGCGAAAATGCATGGCTGGAAGTTATAGAAGTTCAGGACTCGGCTCATCCTTATCATGACTGGAATGAGCGTATATCGGCAGAATGCTATGCACCTAATACCGCATCGCGCATTCTGAACGAAAAGGGAGTTATTAAAAACATCATCAGCAATTATTACAAGATCAGTTTCAATTTTGGTCCGACTTTGCTTTCCTGGATGGAAAGTCACGACCGAGAAACCTATGAGGCAATTCTCAAGGCAGATCGTGATAGCGTAGCTCATTTTAACGGCCACGGTTCGGCTATTGCTCAGGTTTACAACCATATGATATTGCCACTGGCAAATTCGCGTGACAAGGAAACCCAGATTATTTGGGGTATCCGTGATTTCGAATTTCGCTTTAAACGGAAACCCGAAGGGATGTGGTTGTCAGAAACCGCCGTGGATCTGGAGTCGCTGGAATTACTGGCACGCCATGATATAAAATTCACCATACTCGCACCGCGACAAGCAAAGGCAATTCGCAAATTGGGTGAAGCTACGTGGACAAATGTAACCACCAACGATCTGGATACACGCAGACCGTATAAGTGCAATTTGAAGTCGGGAAAAAGTATCGTTCTTTTTTTTTACGATGGTGATATTTCTCAAGGCGTCGCCTTTAATGGTCTTTTAAACGATGGAAAAAAATTCGCTCATCGTCTCCTTGACGGATTTGACAATCCGATAGAGGAACCTCAATTGGTGCATATTGCCACTGACGGAGAAACGTATGGGCACCATCACAAGCACGGGGATATGGCCCTTGCCTACGCGTTGGATTACATCGAACGGCACAAGCATTCGCACGTGACAAATTATGCTGAATTCCTTTCAAAATTTCCACCACTTTATGAAGCGCAAATTCACGAAAGGAGTTCGTGGAGTTGTGTTCACGGCGTAGAACGATGGCGCGATAACTGCGGTTGCAATTCGGGAAAACCCAGTTGGCATCAGTTATGGAGAAAGCCATTGCGCGAAACGTTGGATTGGCTCCGCGATGAATTGATTACAATTTACGAAACGGAGGCGGCAAAATTCTTAAAGGATCCCTGGCTGGCCCGCGAAGATTACATAGATGTGATCTTAGATCGTGGCGATGAAAGCGTCAGCAAATTCTTAGCAAAACACTGTATTGTTGATGTAGAGCAGAACAGAGTTTTACGCATGATGGAAGTTCAGCGGAATGCAATGCTTATGTACACCAGTTGCGGCTGGTTTTTTGATGATCTTTCCGGGATCGAGACCACGCAAATTATGCAGTATGCCTGCCGTGCCATGCAGCTGGTAAGCCAGGTGAGCGACATTAAACTCGAAGAAGAATTTCTGAGGCGTATGGAGGTTGCACCAAGCAATGTTCCGACACTTGCAAATGGAAGAGAAGTTTATAAAAAATATGTTATCCCAGCAAAGACCAACCTGCAACGTGTGGGTATGCACTATGCTGTGGCTTCAATATTTGAAGAGGATCCTGAGTCATTCCCGGTGTTTAACTATACCACTAAAAACGATGTGTTTATCCGAAAAGAGGCTGGCGAGCAAAAGCTGGTAATTGGAATCACAAAGGTAAAATCCAATGTAACACGATCGGAGAAGAAATTTGCATTCGCGGTCATTTATATGGGTCAACACAACATCATTGGAAATATTTCCATTGATATGGAACCTGAAAAGTTCAATTTGATGCAGACGAATATTGTTACCGCTTTTGAAGAAGCACGACTGGGTGATATTATCGGACTGATGCAGACTTATTTTGGTCCCGAAAAGTATACGATCTGGCAATTGTTTCAGGACGAGAAACGAAAAGTTTTTGATTTGATCACGTACCAAAGTATGCGCGATCTCGAAAATTCATTGAGAAGGATTTACAATCGGGATTATCCGCTGGTCATGGCGCTTGCCAACAACGATGCTCCTATTCCCAACTCATACCTCACCACGTTTGAGTATATTCTTAACGCTGACCTTACCAGATGCTTTCTGTCTGAACGAATTAATATAAGA
>CAMLER010000204.1 GCA_946478915.1 uncultured Chryseolinea sp. | reverse complement strand
AGTGTTAGCAGCTTGGGTATCGCTGTCGTCATTTCTGGTCCCAGTGAAAAGTCCTGTTCGCTTGCAATGAAGAAGTTTGATCTCCAAAGAAAGGATGTCATATTTGATTCAGAATTTCGTGCCAGGGACTTTGGAATCATGACGATCTATCCGGTAATCCTTAGGTATGAGAGAGATTATTGGCAGTCCGTGGACATCACTCCCGAAAACCATGCGAGCGTACTGACAAACCATTAATTAGTTTAGAGCGCACTATTTATCGGAACATTTTTCGAATATAATTGTGAGGTCGTTATAAAAAAGGGCATCGATGAACGATGTAATCGACATCACTAACAAACAATTGAGACCAGTGGATCATTCGACATCGCTGACGTAACACCTGCCGGCATCCAAATATTAAGGATAGATTTGCACTACAATTGATCCTAATATCTCGTACGATGGAACTGCTAATTATTTTAGTACTTATTATACTTAATGGCGTCTTTTCGATGTCTGAGATCGCGGTAATTTCCTCGCGGACGATAAGGTTGGAGGCGGCAGTCAAGGCCGGGAAAACTGGAGCCAGAACGGCATTACATCTGGCGTCGTCGCCAACGCGTTTCCTGTCAACTGTTCAGATCGGCATAACGTTGATCGGTCTGCTCACAGGTATATATAGCGGTGAAAATATAACCAACGATATGGAAAACTGGTTGGCTCAGTTTGAGCAGCTTAGGCCTTTTGCAGATGGATTGGCCGTTGCGCTTGTGCTGCTCATAATTACCTTTTGCTCTTTACTGCTTGGTGAACTTGTTCCGAAGCGTATAGGACTTTCCAATCCGGAAGTTCTTGCAATGCGTTTCGCTCCTTTTATGAAACTTCTGTCAACCATCACTAGCCCATTCGTTTGGATACTCTCGAAGACTTCCGATTTAATCCTGATAATCCTGAACATAAAGCCACCAAAAAAAAATCAGATTACAGAAGAAGAAATAAAAGCTATTATCCAGGAAGGAGCACAAGGAGGTGAAGTTCAGCAAATCGAACAGGAAATTGTTGAGCGTGTGTTTTCGCTTGGAGATAGAAAGATCAGTTCTCTTATGATTTTGCGAAGTGATCTTGCTTTCATCGATATTAATTCGGACGCTGATGCGATCAGGGATATCGTGACAACAAATTTTCATCCATTGTATCCGGTACATGAGAACAACAAGGACAAAATACTTGGAATTGTTTCACTCAGGGATCTGTTGAATATCTTGAAATCTGGCGACGATATTCGCAGTGTTATCAGGGTGCCTCCTTTGTTCGTAGAATCAACCACTGCATATAAGGCTCTGGAAAAATTCAGACAATCAAAGATTCATTACGCACTCGTACTAGAGGAGTACGGGTCAGTTTTGGGAATTGTAACTTTGGACAATATTTTACGAGCTTTGGTCGGTGATATATCGGATCTGGACGCGAAGGCAAATAGGATCGATCAACTGAGCGATGGCTCGTGGCTGATCGACGGCCAATTTCCGTTCGCTGACTTCGTGCTACATTTTGACGTCGAGGATACTTCGTACCTGGATCACATCAATACATTAGGGGGATTAATACTTTCCGAACTTAATACTATCCCCACGGTTGGCGAGAAGCTGGTATGGAAAGGTTTGGAGTTGCAAGTGTTTGCGATGGACAATGTCAAGATCAAAAGAGTCAGAGTTAAGAAGCTGTGATTTTGACCGAGAAAATTTCAAACCATCATGCACTCTCAGTCGCAAAGCCGTATGTTACTGGTCCATGCCAAGATTTATGATTTAACAATATCAAACACGCAGTGTTTTGACAATGAATTGACACAACTTTCTTTGCAACGTGATGTCATGGTTTGCCGAAATGATATTATTGTATTATCAGGAAAGATAACGAAAGGTAAAGAATACGGCCATGTCAGAAATTGAAATAAACCCGATTAAAGGAATACATCACGTTACCGCGATCACTAGTAGCGCGGAAAAGAACTATGACTTTTTTACGAATGTTCTCGGAATGCGCCTTGTTAAGAAGACCGTCAACCAGGATGACATACAAACCTATCATCTGTTCTTTGCGGATGATAAGGGTAGTCCCGGGACAGACATGACATTTTTCGACTTTCGCGGTATTCCGAAGGGCGTTCACGGCAATAATGAAATTTCGAAGACGTCGTTCCGAATACCCGCTGATGCGGCCCTGGAATATTGGACAAAGCGGTTTGATAGGATGAGCATTAGTCATAGCGGAATTAAAGAACAGTTTGGGAAGAAGACGCTCTCCTTTGTTGATTTCGATGACCAACAGTATCAATTGATATCAGACGAATTAAACACGGGAGTGAAGTCGGGTACGGCCTGGCAAAACGGACCGGTCCCACTGGAACATGCCATTACCGGACTGGGACCCCTCTTTATCCGGATTTCAAATATGGATCGTTTTAAAGAAGTGCTGGAAAAAGTTTTAATGTTCAGGGCTACAGCCAACGACGGATCGTTTCACTTATTTGAAATAGGTGAAGGCGGAAATGGAGCTTCTGTGATTGTAGAACAGAATGCAATGCTCAAAGACGCTCGTCAGGGTTTCGGAACAGTACATCACGCAGCCTTCCGGGTAGAAAATCGCGCCGAGCTGAACCAATGGGACGAGCGTATCCAAAATTTTGGACTCGGCACTTCCGGATATGTTAACCGTCATTTTTTTGAATCATTGTACACCAGGGTTACACCTCAAATTCTTTTTGAACTAGCTACCGATGGTCCCGGGTTTATGGAAGATGAGCCATATGAAACGCTTGGTGAAAAATTGTCGCTGCCACCCTTCCTGGAACCTCAACGTGAACGAATAGAAAAGTTGGTTCGTCCTATAGACACCATTAGAAGCACGAAGGTGTTTAAGAAAGAATAGAAAATCCGCCGTAAGAGCACGTGTCGCCCTTTATAGAAATGATATTGGGTATGCATAAAAGCCCAATTTTTGTGATGTTCATATGATAAGGCAAAACTTCTTTCGAAAATTAATTTTGAAAAGGTACAACTTTGAATATCAAATGATTTTACGTAGAATGCCAATCCATTTTGAGTGTTCTATTCTAGTGCAAGAATAAAATATCAAGCAGATGCCAGTCATGGATTGATTTTTTAGGTTAGACAGGGAGAATAGGATTCTTGCTTCTCGCAAGTAATCTCCAGCGCTGCATTTACATTGCAGTTCTTTCCGTCACGCGCGACTACTTAATTCAAATTTCATCATTTCATCATTCCATCTAATTGGCTTGCATTGCTGATGCCAGTCTCATTAGGATTTTAACATCTTAACAACATGAGAACTTCTGATTCTTTACTATGGAAAATTTTAAGATTCTTTCGTCTTCACCGTCTTTACAGGTCAATAATTGGGTTGCTCCCCAATTTCATCATTGACATGGTAAGCGGCATGACTATGAAAAATGTCTACATGCCGCTGGTGGACCATAATGAAATTGAGCCCAAATTTGAAATGGCCTGGAAAAAATTACAGAATTACAATCCGAGTCTCGGAGACTATTTGGAATTCGGCGTATCCCGGGGTCATTCAATGGCTAGCATGCATCGAGTGTTAACAAAACTTAAGTTAGACCACGTAAGACTATTTGGATTCGATTCTTTTGAGGGTATGCCGCCATCAGCTGCCGAAGAGGATCTGGGTACCTGGAAACCCGGGCAGTTCGCAAGTGCAATTGAGGAGACCCGAGAGTTCTTAAATAAGTTTAAAATTAATTGGAAAAGGACGCATCTGGTTAAGGGATGGTTTAGCGATACTTTAAATATCCAAACAACCGAAAAGTTTAATATACGAAAGGTCAGCGTCATTATGATTGATTGTGATATATATTCCGCAGCAAAATCTGCATTGGACTACTCTTTACCATTTATTATCGATTACGCTGTGATTTTTTTTGACGATTGGGTAGATGATATAACATTCGGCGAATACAAAGCTTATGCGGAATTTCTCAACGAAAATAATTATCTTAAATCTGAAAGTCTTGGAACCTATGAACCTACTGGTAGGATATTTCTTGTGACAAATCTGAAACCGAGAAAATAGACCGGTAAATATTTGATCACCTGACGATCTATATATGCGCTTATATAATAAGGTTGATATGACAAAATGAAAACGCAAATTCATGAAGCATCTGGAACCGATACAAGTCGATAAGTCTTGGAGAATACAATACGATTATTATCTTCAGCATTTTTCGCGCGGGCACGAAATACATGAGACGTCGAACCTTTTCTCAACTCCTCAAGCCCGAATCTCATTCTTGCACACAATGGAGTTGAACAATTTGCTCAACGTCGCAAAAGGAAAAAGACCTGTTCAAAATATTTACAAAAGACCGATTTGAACTTTCAGATTACCTTTGAAAAGTTCTGAAATTTTCTATATTTGCCATACAACACAAAGTCACTTGGTAGTCAAGGATTGAATATCGCAACAACAATTGGCACATCTTGCCATAGCTAGGTCCTGTTCAAAGGGGCCCAATGGATTTCCTGTATCCTTTCTGAATTAACTTTTCCGACTAACATTTCCGTGTGTACCAAAACTTGCAGCGTTTTTGATTTTTGCTGTTCGATAATAATGCCAAAGGCCAGCCGGTTAGTATCGCCAGTATCGCTTGGGCTATACGCTGGAGAGATGGATTGTCTGAATGCCTCCTTTTGCTCTATGAGAGGAAAGGAAAAAATCCTCCAACATTTTCAAGACGGTGCAAATTCCAGGGATTCCCCGAAAACAGCTTTAATAAATAACATCAATCTATAGATATGATTGTTGATTTACTCTGTCACGGATGAACTTGTTGGCTATGGCAAAGGTCTCGTTTTCAAAAAACAGTGAGGATCATAGGAGGGGTTTTGAACACGACAACGATCTTATTGAGAGTAGAGTAAACACATGAACAAGCAACAAGTGTAACGAAGCACACACTAAATATAATTTCAAAATTTCCTCAGATCATTAACGCAAGTGAACTCATGATGAACGAGCTTAAAATTCTTTCAATCGGCGAGCAGATGCATGAATTGATGGCATTACTATACCCAATTTGCCGGAGTATTACTGGTAATGGCGTACGGCAATCCTTCGAAATCATTAAAGAGTATATCCCACTTACACTTCATGAAGTGCCTACCGGAACCCGGGTGTTCGATTGGACTGTACCAAGGGAATGGAATATCAGGGATGCATATATTAAGAATAGTGACGGTGAAAAAATTGTTGACTTCAAAAAATCAAATCTACATGTCCTGAATTACAGCGTTCCAGTCCAAAAAAGGATAGAACTAAAAGAATTAAAGGATCATTTATATTCTTCCCCGGATCATCCTGATTGGATACCCTACAGAACGTCGTATTATAAAGAAGGCTGGGGATTCTGCCTTTCTCATAATCAACTCGTGTCATTAAAGGATGGAGAATATGAGGTATTCATTGATTCGTCGCTGGAGAATGGTTCTCTTACCTATGGAGAATACTTCATACCTGGCGAACTCTCCGACGAGGTGTTAATTTTTACACACACCTGTCACCCTTCACTATGTAACGATAATCTTTCTGGAATAAGTCTTTCAGTGTTCCTCAGTAGATATTTGATGCAAAAGAAAACTCGATATTCGTACCGTTTTGTGTTTGCACCCACAACCATCGGATCTATTGTTTGGCTTTCCCGAAATGAAGCGAACGTGGAGAAAATAAAGCATGGCTTGATTTGTACATTGGTTGGAGACACGAGAAATTTTACCTACAAGCGATCACGCCAGCATAACGCAGAGATCGATCAAATCGTGGAGTACGTTCTTCAAAATAGCGGTAAAGAACACAAGATCATCGATTTCTTTCCGTTTGGTTACGACGAACGTCAATTCTGTTCACCCGGATTGAATCTTCCGGTTGGGTGCCTCACCAGAGCCACGTATGGCCAGTATCCGGAGTACCATACATCCGCGGATAATCTGGAATTCGTAAAGCCTTCTTCGCTCGAGGAATCATTTGATCTTTTTTGCGAAATTTTTCGTGTCTTGGAATCAAATAGAAAATACGTGAACCTTAGTCCAAAGGGAGAGCCGCAGTTAGGCAAGCGTGGTCTGTACAGCATGATTGGTGCGAATAATCAGAATATTGATTCGCAAATTGCACTGCTGTGGGTGCTCAATTCATCCGATGGTGATCAATCGCTGCTTGATATCGCGCGAAAAGGAATGATGGATTTTTTCGATATTAAAAAGGCGGCAGACCGGCTCATCGAATGTGGGTTGTTAAAGGAAGAAAATGTAGAAACAACTATGAGCCCAAGAGGATGAAAGGAGGTCTGATAAATTTTCTAAGAGGAGAATTATTTAAGAGTTTTTGAGCTAATTAAATTCCTAATGAATAACACGTCTGCTGTACCGGCCATTTCTGTTATTACCCCTGTCTGGAATGGACTTCCTTATATTAAGGAATGTGTTGAATCAGTACTTGCTCAGGATTTTCAAAACTGGGAACTGATAATAGGCGACAACGCATCTGACGATGGGACGAGTGAATACCTTAAAACTTTAAGCGATCCAAGGATACGGGTTCACAGGCACGAAAAAAATATTGGCCCATATAAGAACTTTAGGTTCCTCTACAATTCGGCCAGAGCACCAGTTTACACCGCACTGTGTGCTGATGATTACTTTTATGAAGGTGGATTAAGAAGAATCGTAGAGGAGTGGGGTAGGGTTGGTCCGGAGATTGGGTTAATTACATTTAATTGGAAGCATAGACAAATGAACCATGATCGGCTGACCGCATACTCTTATTCGGTTCTTCCCAGGGTACTTGATAAAACAAATGCTACAATTGCGTTTTTCCTTTTTGGAAATATTCCTGGAAATTTTTCAGAAGTTTCTGCGCGAGTCCCTCTCGTAGTCTCTGAGGAATTCGCGTATCAAATAAAATTTTCGGGCGACTTCGAATACTGGCTGCGCCTTTCAAAAAAAACGGGGCTGTTTCTTAGCGATACGCAGGTGGTTTACATTCGCAGGCACGACCGCGTTATGGCCACGTATGCAATTGCAAAGGGTGAGTACCATGAAGAGTCTATTCCGGTTTTTGAAAGACTAATAGACGAACTTTCAACACAATGCGAACGAAAAAAATTGATAGCTTTTTACAATATCACAATCGTTTCATACCATCTTCGCGACGCGATCAAGGCGGCATTTTTTGGACGATTTGCCTCAATAAAATCATTCCTTCGACAAAAGTCTCCAATATTCTGGCCGTTCCAAACGCTAGTATGCATGCCATTTGCATTGTCGGAAAAACTGCGGTTCATGATGTCGGGCCGCTTGGCCAAAAAAATTTTAGAGGAGCACGGTAGGGCATCAGTGATAGGTCCGGAAAAAAGATGATAATCTTCGAGCACAGGGTAAGTTGTCTTAAGCTTCAGATCGGGGCGGATAGTAATTGCTAACCGAGGATTTTTGTCTGGTTTATCTTTCGTCATTGAAGGCCGCTCGCGTCAATTTTTCATTACCTTTCTTAATGACTCGTTGGATCCCCTACGCCTTTGTAAGAATTATATTATTTTTTATGCTGGGGATTTCGATTGCAATTTTCTACCCGAATTTTTTAGACGCTGAAACTGCAAGAGTAATTTGTCTTGCGGCGTTTGTCTTATACTTCTGGATCGTGATTAGAATATATCAGAAGTCATCAGGGAAAAGAGTTGTCAATCTGAAAGCTTACGCCGGGGTCATCGGATTATCCGCTGTTTTTTTTGCGGGGATATTAAGGGTTGAATCAAACACCAGTTCTAACAACCCCGATCATATTATTCACCACGACTCCATCGATTATTTTAAAGCTGTCATCTCCACAGCGCTCGTGGAAAAGGAAAACTCCTGGAAAGCCGAGTCGGTGGTTGACGAAATACATTCGAGGGGGCATTGGAAAGTGGGGACCGGGAGAATTTTGCTTTACTTTTCGAAGAAAGATTT
The DNA here is from genome assembly GCA_946478915.1 of uncultured Chryseolinea sp. The sequence continues at coordinate 108 of CAMLER010000204.1, read as the reverse complement.
CAAGAATCCACCCAGGTATGGCGATATACTTTTGGTCAAAGGACAGCCTCAACTCGTACCGCCCCCAACCAATCCTGAGGAATTTGACTACCGGCGTTTCCTCTTCTT
>CAMLER010000203.1 GCA_946478915.1 uncultured Chryseolinea sp. | reverse complement strand
GACTTAACAAAAACCACTTCGTACTGGATCTCGGTTGCGGTGATGGTACTACAGCTATACCCGCGGCGAAACTGGGAGCGAACGTATTGGGCGTGGATATTGCCCGTAACCTGGTAGAAGCCGGGAACCTTCGTGCAAAGGTCGAAGGTCTTTCAAATATTTCCTTTCAGCACGGCGATGCTTGCGATCTGCATCAACTGCAGGACCAATCCTTCGACGTTTCAATGAGCATCTTCGGTGCTATGTTCGCGCCAAAACCCAATGATGTTGCACGAGAATTAGTTCGCGTTACTAAGCCCGGTGGCAGAATTGTGATGGGGAATTGGATTCCGGGTGACCCAACGTTGGTTGCGCAAATACTCAGGATCAGCTCAGCATACACGCCGCCACCACCTGAAGGATTTGTCAGTCCTATGCTATGGGGCATGGAGGACAGGGTCATCGAACGATTCGGCATAGCCGGCGTAGCCAAGGAAAATATTTCATTCCTCCGCGATACGTATATCTTCAATTTTGCCGGTACACCATCCGAATTTGTCAAAATATTCAAGACGTACTACGGACCTACGATGAATGCTTTTGAAGCAGCAGAAAAAAATGGGAAGGATGAAGATCTCCAAAAGGAATTGGAGGAACTGTTCAACAGTCAAAACACAAGTACAACGTCAAACGCCACAATTATTCCAGCAACATTCCTTCGGGTTACTGTCAATGTCGCCTGATCATCCATAATAGCGCCGGTCTAGAATAAATCCGGTCCAGCTTTCCGGGACATCCAACCTGTCCCTGAAAGGTTGGCTTGCCGGAGGCTTGTCTAATCGAAACTGAAAATACTCAATCTTAATTCAAATCATTTTAACTATTAACCCATGAAAACAAACTTTAATGAATTGGCAAAATCTCCGTTACATGATAACAAGAGATTCCCTTCCAGATTTTTATCGATCTCATTGGGGATCGCTCTTGCGTTATCGACGATGATTTCCTGCGATGACGCGGATGAAGCCACTCCTGACTCTCCCGAATATCACATTGCAGAAAGTGAAAAGCTTGTCATTCCAGTTGAGATAGATCTTCCAGGCTCCGGAAATACCCGGATAGCAACTTATTATGCAACGGGTGTTCAGATTTACAATGCACGAACAAAGGCTGAAAGCAATCCACCAGTGTATGAATGGGTCTTCGCTTCTCCGAGTGCAATTTTGTTAAACGAAAAGAATGAACAAGTCGGAACCCATTTCGCGGGTCCAAGCTGGCAGCTGGAAGTAGGTGACATAATAAATGCACAGCAGTTTACACCAGCCAAAACCAAAAGTGTGGACTCAAATAGTATTGACTGGCTCCTTCTAATGCCGAAGGAAGGCAGTACCCCGACCGGTATTTTTAAAGATGTAAACTATATCCAGCGTATAGCCACTACGGGAGGGAAAGCTCCGACAACGTCGCCGACCAGCGCGTCTGCAACCATTGGCGTTCCGTACACAGCTGTCTACCGTTTTTCAAAAGGAAATTAAAAAGGCTGGGATTTTCCTAAGGCGATGCCGACGCATGCAGTCAACGCCAAGGGTATTGAAAGTCAATATCGGTATAGCAAACGTAATAAACTTCAAAGCGCAGCAGACATGAGGGGGCAACCTATCCACGAACACTCGGGTAGGGGACGCCTGCCCACCTGCGAAGGCATTCGATTTATGCGCGAAATTGCCGAGCCTGAAATTCTTCCCGTAATGTCTAGAAACTAATTTTGTAGCTGATCGTTGGTAGCAGACCAAGTTGCGTACTTTGATGGACAGATTTTGTTTCATCGGAATAATACTCTCCGACAACAGTCTGGTTGTTGAGTGCATTCTGGATATCTAGTTTTAGTTCCGTGGTATTGCGTTTACGGTTCCTTCTCAACCCGATAGAAAAATCGGTGCGAAAAATATCATCGCCTTTACGGGAGAAGGGATGAAGCTCGTCAATAATTTCAGTGCCGGCATTGATCGACTCTTCCAGATTTATGGGTGAATACCTTTTTCCGCCGATCACCGCGAGCTTGGCATTTACAAATAACACTTTGTGTTTCGCTGCATTGCCGACGCTGAATTCTTTTCCGCCGATCAGGTTTAACACGTAGTTGTTGTCGAAAGCCGATTTGCGCTCTACACCATCCATGGCCGTGTATAGAGATCGGAATAACGACAGGGTACTCATATAATAAAAGCCATTGTGAAGGTAGCGTTCCAGGGTTAGTTCAACGCCATAATTTTTACCGGTACCTTCATTTACAAGATTGCGAGTCGTATAGCCTTCGGTCTCGTTAAGCATAGAGAACGAAGTTTCCGTTGAATTTTCAATCGGAACGTCATACAGGTGCTGATAGTAAGTTTCGATCCTCAAATTAGTATTTGGAGCAAATTGGTTGGCGTAGCCGACTACAAAATGTGCTGCCTTGGAGATTTCAAGGTCTTTGTTCGGTTGAATAAATGTTCCATCGTCTGCATATTGTTTTGCCAGGTAGGTCGACACACCTTCCAGTTTGCTATGCAACCCAATGCCTATATCAAAAGATTGTCTTTCGGTCATCGCCCATTTCATGGCAAACCTCGGTTCTAAGGAATAGTTGTTATTCAACGCAAACTGAAGATAGTGTAAGCCGCTTATCATGGTCAATGATTCACTGATCCTGTATTTCCATGTCGTGAATGCCTGGAGGGTGGACGAATGTCCTTTATCAGAAAGCTCGTTGATAAGTTTCTCTTGTTCGGCATCCCAGTCGTAGGTGTTCATATTGAAATTGAGACGCGTCAGAATCAAACCCGTTTCAATTTTGTGCCGTGTATTTATTTTGTAGTTGAATGTTGTGGCCGCAATCAGCGATGACTTTCCGATGTTTCCACGTTCCCGTTCGTCGAAGTCATCCGCGTCGTTTGGGACAACAAATCTGAATGAATTATCTGAGCCTGTTGCCGCAAGCGAACTTTTAAGATACATGTCGTCATTCATCTGCCAGGTATGCGAAAGACCCAGTACGCCCAGCTTATTTTTGCCATTGAATTTTCCAGTAAGGATGTCGTCTTCTTTTTCTTCGGTATCGATACTGCTAAGTCCGCCGAGGCCGAACAGGGCAAAGTTATGACTGTTGCTTACTGGTAACTGGATCTTAAATGAGAGGTCCTGATAACGCGGTACACCACCGAAATCGACAATGCCTGCCTTATCGAGAAGATCAAGCGCGGAGTAACGATAGTTTGCAATGTACGACCCCCGGCCGCCTTCTTTTAGTGGACCTTCTGCGGTCATGTCGAGGCCGAGTGTGCTGATACCAGCCGTGTATTCCCGGCGTTCATTATTCCCGCGCTTTAGTTTCATATCAAATACACCCGATGTAGCATCACCATATTCGGGTGCAAATGCCCCTGTAAAAAAATCCGAATTGCTGAGCATTTTGCTGCTGAGCGCATTGATCGGACCTCCCGTAGAACCCTCTGCCGAAAAGTGATTGGGATTTGGAATTGCAATGCCTTCAAGCCTCCATAAAATTCCTTTTGATGAATTCCCCCGGACGATGATATCATTATTTCCTTCAGCGTCACCGTTAACGCCGGCAAACGCAACTACCATTCGCGCAGGGTCATCAAATGATCCGGCAAAACGCGATGTTTCCTCAACGGAGAAAGTATGTGCGCTGGAAATTGCCATTTCATTCAGTGCTTCACCTTTTACCGCATTACCATTTACGATAATTTCTTCAAGCTTGCTGACCGATTCGGTCAACGCGACATCAATAATTTCCTCTTTAGCAGAACCAACGAGGAGATTCGGGATAGTTCTGTCTTCATAGCCGATGAATGAAATCTTTAGTGTCACACGACCGACCGGTACGCCGGAGATACGGAAGCGTCCTTCGAGATCAGTTGTTGTACCGATCAGTGGCGTTGATCCCACAATTACCACTGATGCGCCAACCAAAGGCATTTGACTATCCTGATCGACGATCGTTCCACGTATGGTTTGTTGTATTTCTTGGGCGCTGGATGTTGTTATCACGAAAATGAATGTTACAACGGATAGAAGGATTCGCAGGTTCATAAGGTTGTTTTGTGTTTGAGTATTTCTCAGACAACTTATTGTAACGATACCCCTATGCAGGTGGAAGATTTTTTGCAAGGTTGGGAAATAACGAGCGAACGGAGCTGAAAACTCTGGTACAGCGCGCCACGAAATTAAATGGAAAGAAGCAGGGCTGCCGTTCAAAAATACTACCGGTGGATGGGGATCAACAGAGGGGTGGGGATTTTTAATGTGCTGGCTTAGCGTACCCTTGCATCTTTCCATTCCGCAAGCCCTAACCTTGTATTCTGTTTAAGTATTATCTTGCCCCTGATGCAAAATTTAGGAACGCTGCTTGATCAAGCCATTGAAGCATCCGACAACGGAGATAAGGATGAGGCTATAAGAATATACGAAGACATTCTATCGGTGCGAGAGGATTGGGCAACAGTGCACTATAATCTTGGCCTGATTTACAAATACAGGAACGACTGGGAGAAATCATACCACCACAATAAACGAGCTTCAGAACTTGACCCTGAAATGGAAGCTTCTCAATGGAATCTTGGAATTGCAGCGACCATGTTAAAGGACTGGAAACTGGCGCGTCAATGCTGGAACTTCTTCGGTATGAAATATGAAATTATAAATGAAGATACCGAAGGCAAACTTGGCGATGTATGCATTAGAATAAGCCCCAACGCAGAAGCGGAAACCGTCTGGGCCACTCGTATCTGCCCTGCACGTGCTATAATCAAAAACATTCCTTTTCCCGAGTCGGAACATCGATTTAAGGATATGGTCTTAAATGATGGCGCGGCGAATGGCTACAGAATGTCTGAAGGAAATGAATATCCTGTACTGGATGAAATTCAGCAAGTTGTTCAGACTATCAGACGTATAGCATCAAATGTAATCCCATCAGCGGGACCCATTTTGAAGATCTTCAACAAAGATGCTGGAAGTCTGACATTGCTGTAGAAAATTGGACTACCAGTGTACAAATATTATGCAAGCAGTGCAGTGAAGGCAAGCCGCATGAACATCATGATCACGATCTCCAAAAAGATAGTGACGAATTTAGAATCGCACTAGCAACAACTTCACAAGAAAAATTAATTTCAGTACTGGAAGCTTGGAGCCGGGATACTGGTGCTTACTATTATGAATTCTTTTATTATTGATCAGAAAATAAATGGGCCTCGGCGTTTACATTAAGGGAGAAATAAGTAAGCCTCTTTTTTCCCACTCATTTGAATTATCCAATGTACAAAATTATCTCACTGAGCATTCCGTTGGTCTATTTAAAGACTTCCTATCGTTCACGCAAAATGAAAACAGCCTATATGCAACTATCCATCCGTGCGAGGAAACAGTAAATTTTGAATTATCTGGCGACGTTATTACTTGTTCTGCGAAGACAAACAGCGTCGGGCCAGGTTATCATGCATACTTGGTTCATTTGATTGAGAAACTAGGAAATGGTTTAGAGATAAAATGGAACTGGAATTTAGAAGACGGCGAGGAATACTATCAGGATGAAACGGGGTACTACGAGAAAAGAAATTACGAACAGCTGCAATTGGAAATGCAGAAATGGCTTAATACCCTATGCAGAAATTTCGATCAAGAAGGAGAGAGGCAATTAATGATTAGCCTGCCGTTGGGATCGCCACGAATGAAGCGTGATTTCTTTGCAGTTTCCCCTATCCAAGTTTGGGAAAGAGACTGGTTTAATAAAGTAGCTAATCTCGAGCCTGAGCTTCTTCAATGGGCTGGTAAAGAATTCTTCATTTGGTGGAATAGAGAACCCGACGCATTGTTTTATAAACAGACAGGCATAGCCTTGCTCAACGTCGATTGTCCCTGGCACTTTCCCGCGGATGACACGGAGAAGAAAATATTAGTTACTATAGACCGCTGTTTCGAGGAAGCGAGAAAGATCGACCCCTTCATTGAGCTGCCAGATGAAGATTGGATCACGGTAAGAAATTTTCTCTCTGATTCCGAGACCGACATACCTCAGTCAGTGTATGGATATAGAAAGCACCTCATGACCTTTGACCTCACAGACAATTGGCTTATCGATTTGCCGGGCACGATGTATCGATCTGAAGACGGGAATACAATTGTTTTTTATGATCATACTTTCACTGTTAGGTTATTAGCCTACGGTATAAGCAAGGAAAACTCTGATGCTGATTATGCGGAACATTTTTTTGATAAAAATCAGAATGTTGGAGCTGGAACGGAAGTTTTATATAGCGAAACTGAATTAGCCGGAAAGGCAATCGTTTATTACGCAATTGATGAGGAGGCCAAGTCGGAGTATTGGATATTACAGGGGGTAAAAGTTAAAAATGACAGGTTCTTGCTTTCGACCATTTGCTACCCAACTGAAGAGCATAAACAATGGGCTGTTCAAACTTGGAACTCTCTAAATAATCCAGACTGATTTCATGGAACAGGATTGCCGGTGTCTACGGTACTAGCAAAAACCTTTTCGGCTAACACATCGAACATAAGCACATCAAACTCAGATGGCGCTGTACAGGTTCGGTTAGGATTTTGACACTAGCTATATAATGTTCAGGCGTTATGTTAAGTAGCTTAGGCTCCGGGCCTACTCAATCTTAATAGAAAGTTTTTTAACGTGGGGGTTTAAGAACTCAATCTTCTTCCTTCTCAACGGGCTGGACAGCGACACTCTTTGGCGGGCTTTGGAAGTGGGAGGGAAGCGAGGCTTGACAATGGGTGTTGCTGAAGGCTGGAGTGTATTGAGTATTGTGCGATGGATAGGCCAAATTTGCCGCATTTAGCTATAAATCAAGTACTTATAGAAAGTATTGCGTTGTTATAACATTGTTATAACTTTATTCGTATATTTGAATATGATTAAAACATTAACATCGGTAGGAAATAGCAAGGCTGTTATTTTACCTTCTGAAATGGTTAAAAAATACAAACTCGAAAAAGTCGTAATTGAAGAAACAGACGATGGAATATTGATACGCTCAGCAGTCCAGAACACGAATTTTCAAAAAGCCATCGAAAAATTGAGGAAAAACAAAGCAGCTCTCTACAAGCGAATAGAATCTCAGGCTAATGATCCTGAAACTATAAACTACTATGCTAAAAGTGCTAACAATTTCTCAGATGCTGATCTTGACATTCTTGAAGAATGAAGCATGGCGAAGTATGGTTAGTTGATTTTGCTCCAAAAGTTGGGCAAGAGATCGATAAAGTAAGACCTGCAATAATTGTGAATCATGATAGCATGGGAGCTCTTCAATTAAGAGTTGTGGTTCCAATTACAGATGCAGTCCGGTCAATTCGTGATTGGCATGTGTCACTAAATCCATCAAAAGGCAATGGTATTTCAAAAGAAAGTGTTGCGGATTGCTTTCAAGTTAAATCAATTTCAAAAGAAAGATTTGTTAAGCACATAGGTTCCCTATCAGCAAAGGAAATGGAAGAGGTAAAACTAGGACTGATTAAAGTACTGGATTTGCTTTAGCGGTGGGATGTGCGCTTCAAGAAACCTCTAGAATTTCGCTGGTTAACATAATATGATTATATAACTGCGGGTCAGGAATTTAGCCCAGTAAGAGTTATATAATTTATATTATGTTAAATAACTCCGTAACAGAGTTTCCTCCTTCGAATAAAAGATGGATGCCGTACTAATCAAGAGTACTACCAAGTGATGAGGAATTAGCTAACTTCCAATATGAAAAAGCTCTTATTAATTTTGCTTCTGGCTCTAGGAGCCGGAACAATCATGCACTGAGGAATCAATTACCCCAACACAGGCTGATGGTGCCGGAGGTGGCGCATCGGATCCCAAACCTTAGGATGTTTGTAACGAATTTTGGTTACACAACCCGAATCAGGGGATAGCCCTTAACCTGATTCATCATTTTTGACAACCGCCGGCCCACCCACCAAAATCTTCGGCCCCTCACTTGCGGACAAGTGCCAAAGAAATCATAGCCAATCCCTGGTAACCCGTTTTGTAATTACGCGTCTAAGGATTTTGTCAATTTCAAACAAACCATGATCCAATGCTACTCAATTACTTAACCGTAGCCCTGAGGCATCTTGCAA
>CAMLER010000202.1 GCA_946478915.1 uncultured Chryseolinea sp. | reverse complement strand
CGCTAACCGATGGTGAGTCGTCTAACGTTACCGACGAAGAGTTTCTAAAAATAATTGAAAAGGGAAAGGAGCATTGTTATAGGGGAGATGTATTTCAGATTGTGCTCTCACGAAGATTTACGACCAGTTTCAAGGGAGACGAATTTAATGTGTACCGCGCTCTCCGTTCAATTAATCCATCCCCGTACCTTTTCTATTTTGATTATGGCAGCTTCAAACTATTGGGATCTTCCCCGGAAGCTCAATTACAAGTTGCCAACGGCAAAGTTCACATCTATCCCATCGCAGGTACTTTCCGCCGATCGGGTAACGATCAGGAAGATGCTGCCTTAGCTGAAAAGCTGGCTGCAGATGAAAAAGAAAATGCAGAACACGTAATGCTGGTAGACCTGGCGCGGAATGATATGAGCAGAAATGCTGAGCATGTCAAGGTAGATGTGTTTAAAGAGATTCAATTTTATTCCCACGTAATACACCTGGTATCCAAAGTAACAGGGACCATGAAAAAGAACGCGTCTATTCTGAGAATGGCCGCTGATACTTTCCCCGCCGGGACCCTTTCTGGCGCTCCAAAGCATATGGCTATCACACTTATCAATAAGTACGAAAACATAAACCGGGGGTTTTACGGTGGGGCTATTGGCCTGATTGGATTTGACGGTTCTTTCAATCACGCCATAATGATCAGAACTTTTCTAAGCCATAACAATAAACTGATCTTTCAGGCAGGCGCGGGTATTGTTTCTAAATCAAAATCAGAAAGTGAATTGCAGGAAGTTAACAACAAGCTTGAGGCGTTGCGCAAAGCAGTTTTGCTCGCGGAGAAGATTTGAGGGAATTGGAAGATTAGAAGATTAGAAGATTATAAGATTAGAAGATTTGAAAATTAGAAAATTGAAGATATGGCCCGAATTGAAAGATTTGAGGATTTGCCGATATGGAAGGATGCTCTTGAAATAGGCGTCGATATTTATCGTATGACTTCGGCCGGAGCATTGGCGAAAGATTTTTCATCGAGAGATCAATTGCGAAGAGCTGCTATTTCCATTTCTAATAATATCGCTGAGGGTTTTGAGTGTAATAACAATAAAATGTTTATAAAATATTTAGGATATGCTAAGGCATCTGCAGGCGAATTGCGAAGTAACCTTCTTGTACTTCTAGCCGCAAATATTCTTTCGCGTGAGGAAGTTGAGCACTTACAAACGAAACTTTTAAGCGCATCTAAGAATATCGGCGGATTCATAAAATATCTTAAGAATTGTGAACCAACAACTAAACTTGATCCAAAGCGATGAAATCTTCCAATCTTCAAATTTTCAAATCTTAAAATCTTCTAATTTTCTAATCTTCTAATTTCCTAATCCATGTCCATTCTCGTCCTCGACAACTACGACTCTTTTACATACAACCTGGTGCATATCATTCGCGCATTGGGGCATACCGTTGATATTTTCCGAAACGACAAAATAACCGTTGAGGAAGTAAAAAAATATGACAAGATACTCCTCTCGCCCGGACCTGGCGTGCCAGATGAGGCAGGGATAATGAAACAGGTGATCAATGAATATGGCAAATCAAAAAGTATACTTGGGATTTGCCTGGGCCATCAGGGTATTGGCGAAGTATTTGGAGCCACTCTCATCAATATACCAAAGGTATTGCACGGAGTCACTTCCACGGTTGAAATAAAGGATGCCGACGAATATTTGTTTGCCGGAGTTCCTCCGACGTTCCAGGGGACACATTACCACTCCTGGGCTGTACGCGCCGACAGTATTACACCGGAGCTTAAGGTTACCGCAGTTAATGATGAGGGATTGGTGATGGGTCTTCGTCACGTTCGATATGATGTTAAAGGTCTCCAGTTTCATCCTGAATCCATTATGACCCCGGAAGGTCCCAAAATGATCGCCAACTGGCTTAAGAACTAACCCCAACACCCCAACACCCCAACACCTCAACACCTCAACACTTCAACACATAAATGAAACAGATATTAAACGAACTGATGGACCACCGTTCTCTTTCCAAGGAAACTGCGCGGCAGGTTTTGGTGGAACTTACATCAGGCAAATATAATCCCAGTCAAACAACAGCGTTCATGACGGTGTATATGATGAGAAGCATTACCGTGGATGAGCTTCAGGGTTTCCGCGATGCGATGCTCGAATTATGTATACCGGCCAGATTCGATCAACCGGTAATGGATGTATGTGGCACCGGGGGCGATGGTAAGAATACATTCAATATGTCAACGTTATCGTCATTTGTTGTAGCGGCAGCAGGACAGCCAGTCGCAAAGCACGGAAACTACGGCGTGTCTTCTGCTTGTGGATCGTCTAACCTGCTGGAGTATTTTGGATATAAATTCACCAACGATATCGACGAACTTAAGCGGAGTCTGGATCGCGCTAATATTTGCTTCATGCATGCGCCACTGTTTCATCCTGCGATGAAGAACGTCGCACCGATCCGAAAAGAATTGGGGGTGAAGACATTCTTCAACATGCTGGGTCCGATGGTCAATCCGTCATTTCCAAAACGCCAGCTTGTTGGCGTATTCAGTCTTGAACTTGCGCGACAATATGGATACCTATATCAGAACACGGATAAAGATTTCGTCATATTACATTCACTCGAAGGCTATGATGAAGTTTCGCTTACCGGGCCATTCAAATTTTTCTTCAATGATGGAGAAAGAATTGCAGAGCCGAGGGAGCTTGGATTGCCCGAACTCAAATACGATGATATCAAAGGGGGAAATACCGTAGAGGAATCAGCCAAGGTCTTTCTAAACGTTTTAGAAGGAAAGGGAACCAAAGCACAAAACTCGGCCGTTATTGCTAATGCGGGAATGGCAATTTTTGCAGGTCACCAGAGCGAAGGAATACAAAAGGCGGTGGATCGCGCAAGGGAAGCGCTGGAATCCGGAAAAGCCTTATCGGCATTTAAAAAGCTGCTTAATAATTAATTGATTCACGCTGAGAAGGCTATGAATATTCTTGACAAAATTATCGACTACAAAAGGCAGGAAGTGTCGGAACGAAAAGAGCTTTACCCGGTTAAGCTTCTTGAACAAAGCATTTTTTTTGGATCGCAGCCAGTCTCGCTCACGAAGTACATTCAGCGACCTGACAAGTCCGGTATCATTGCTGAAATTAAACGTAAGTCTCCCTCTAAAGGAGTGATCAACGCGCACGTCTCGGTAGAACGAACATCAATTGGCTATATGCAAGCGGGTGCATCTGCGTTGTCAGTTCTGACGGATGGAAATTTTTTCGGCGGTAGCAACCAGGATCTTACCACGGCAAGGAAATTTAACTTTTGCCCTATACTACGAAAAGATTTCACCATCGATACCTACCAGATCATAGAGGCAAAGTCGATTGGGGCTGATGCTATTTTGCTCATAGCCGCGGCGTTGAAGCCAGCAGAATTAAAATCATATGCTGATTTCGCCCATAGTCTTGGACTTGAAGTCTTGTTGGAAGTGCACAACGAGGAAGAGTTAAAATTAAGTTTGGATGCCGGTGCCGACCTGATTGGCGTAAATAACAGGGATTTGAAAACGTTCGAGTTAAGTGTGGAGGTTTCCAAACGTCTGGCGCATCTCATTCCTTCCTCGGTTGTTAAGGTTTCTGAAAGCGGAATTGAGTCAGTTCAAACTATTATTGAATTGAAAAAATATGGATACGAGGGATTTTTAATGGGACAGAACTTTATGCAGCACAGTAGGCCTGAAGTTGCATGTAAAGAATTCATCGACTCTCTTAACAGAGCGGTTTACCACGATACCGATATCGCATGAGTGCAGCAAATCCGATAGCAATCAAAATATGCGGCATGCGCGACCATAGTAATATTATGGAAGTGGCCAAGCTGGATCCGCAATATATGGGGTTCATTTTCTATGACAAGTCACCGCGTTTTGTTGGTGATGTTGTCAGTCTTCCATCGCTTCCGTTACCAATGAAGAAGGTGGCTGTTTTTGTAAATGAATCTACCGACGTAATTGAGCGGAGAGCAAATTCGATGGGATTTGATTTCGTCCAGTTGCATGGTAATGAAACAGTTGACCAATGTGCTGAGCTGTCAGATAGGGGAGTGAGAATTATCAAAGCATTTTCAGTGGACGAAAATTTTGATTTCAATGAAATCAAACCCTTCAAAAAATTTGTAACATTCTTTCTATTCGATACCAGAGGAAAACTATATGGGGGTAATGCGAGCACCTTTGATTGGAATTTGCTCTACAAGTATGACCAGGAAGTTCCGTTCTTTTTGAGCGGCGGTCTGTCGCCAGCCAACGTTGGTCAAGTCGTGGATATATCGAATATGAACCTTCATGCAGTGGACTTAAACAGCGGAGTCGAAGAATCTCCAGGAATGAAAAGCATAGCGAAAGTTGGCGCTGCCCTCAGTGCATTGCGCACACCTAGACACTTAAACACCTAAACCAAAACACCAAGATGGATTTCAAGGTTAACGATAAAGGATACTACGGGCAGTTTGGAGGTGCATACATTCCCGAGATGCTGTACCCCAACGTTGAAGAGTTACGCTCCAATTACCTGCAGATTTTGATGGACTCCGGGTATCAGCGCGATTTTCACAAGCTTTTGAAAGACTATGTTGGTCGTCCTACACCGCTTTACCTGGCAAAACGTCTTTCAGAAATTCACAACGCTACAATCTTTTTGAAAAGGGAAGATTTATGCCATACCGGCTCCCATAAGATAAATAACACAATCGGACAAATCCTGTTAGCCCAGCGGTTGGGTAAGCAGAAGATTATAGCGGAAACCGGAGCTGGTCAACATGGAGTAGCTACCGCTACGGTATGTGCCCTGATGGGAATGGAATGTGTCGTATACATGGGTAAAATTGATATGGAACGCCAGCGTCCTAACGTGGAGCGTATGCGCATTCTGGGTGCCACGGTGGTGCCGGCCCTCAGCGGTAGCATGACTCTAAAGGATGCTACCAATGAGGCTATGCGTCATTGGATCAATCATCCGACCGAAACGCATTACATCATCGGCTCGGTGGTGGGACCTCATCCTTATCCGGATATGGTTTCAAGATTTCAATCCGTTATCAGTGAGGAAATCAGAAATCAACTCATAGACTATGCGGGAAACCCCTACCCTGACTATGTTTTTGCTTGCGTTGGAGGAGGTAGTAATGCTGCTGGCGCATTTTATCATTTTCTTGATGATGAACATGTCAACCTGGTTGCGGTTGAGGCTGCGGGAAAAGGGCTGACATCCGGGGAGTCGGCGGCGACAACCGCTTTGGGCAAACCGGGTGTGCTACATGGGAGCAAAACCATTCTTATGCAAACAGATGACGGACAGGTCGTGGAGCCGCATTCCGTTTCCGCAGGACTTGACTACCCCGGTATTGGGCCGATGCATGCTCACTTATTTGATGTTGGTCGTGTACAGTTTACAAGTTCAACGGATGAGGAGTCGTTGAAGGCAGGTATAGACTTGAGCAGGGCCGAGGGCATCATCCCCGCGCTGGAATCAGCACATGCGATTGCTGCACTAAGTAAGTTCAGGTTTGAGAAGGACGATTTAGTGGTTGTAAACCTTTCCGGTAGGGGAGACAAAGATCTCGAAACCTATATCAGATGGGGCAACTACTAGAAACATTGAAGCAGGGTCTCAACTGAAAAAAAGAAAATGAAAAACAGGATAAAAGAACTTTTTGCAAGACGTAAGAACGGAATTCTTTCCATGTATTATACAGGAGGTTTCCCATCTCTTTCTGCAACGGTCGGGATAGCCGAAGCTTTGGCTTCCGCGGGAGCAGACATTATAGAGATTGGAATTCCCTATTCCGATCCGGTCGCTGATGGCCCGACAATACAAGCCAGCAATACCATAGCATTACGAAATGGCATGAGGTTATCGAAGTTGCTGGATCAGGTAAAGGAAATTCGCAGCAAAGTTGAAATTCCAATAATACTGATGGGTTATATCAATCCAGTGCTACAATACGGTATCGAAAAATTTGTCAGCGACGCTTCGGACGCAGGTGTGGACGGGGTTATACTTCCGGACCTTCCGATGGATGAGTATATCGACCAATATAAGGCGTTCTTCGATTCGGCCAATATCATTAACACGTTCCTGATTTCGCCAACAACTTCCGATGAGCGGATACGGAAAATTGACGCAGTTAGTGAGGGATTTATATACGCAGTTTCGGCATCCAGTATTACCGGGGCCAAGGGTAAATTTGAAAAGCAGCAGCTTGATTATTTTGAACGTTTAAGCAAAATGAAACTAAGGAATCCGTACCTCATTGGTTTCGGAATTTCCAACAACGAAACTTTTATGACCGCGTCGAAATACGGAGCGGGTGCCATAGTTGGTAGTGCTTTTGTCGATGTCCTCAAAAACTCCAAAAATCTCACAACCGATATCACCCAATTCGTACAGTCGTTAAAACACAATGGAACCTCTAATCTTTAAATCTTCCAATTTTCTAATCTTCTAATCTTCTAATCTTCTAATCTTCCAATATGATTGTCCAACTCACTCCTTCCGTCACAGTATCAGAAAAGGAGGCAATCCTGCAAAAAATCAGAAGCCTGGATTACAAGACTGCACTTGTCACGACTCAACAAGGTGTTTATATTGTTGGAATTGGTAAAAAGGAGTTTGATCTGCGTCAGTTGGGCCACCTGCCCGGCATTGTAGATATCCATCGCGTTTCGGATGACTACAAATTGGTTTCGCGTAAATGGAAAGTAAATCGTACGCATATCGATCTTGGGGATGGTGTTACGATCGGCGACGATACGTTATCCGTCATGGCAGGTCCCTGCTCTATAGAAAGCGATGAACAAGTGCAGCAAACTATCGATCATCTTGTAAAGAATAATGTTCGTATTATGCGCGGTGGGGTTTTTAAACCCAGGAGTTCGCCCTATGCGTTCAGGGGAATGGGTGTTGACGGCTTGATGATGTGGCACAGCCGTGCACGCAAGGCAGGAATTAAAATTATCAGCGAAGTAATGCAGGTGAGTCAGATCGAAGCTATGTATGATTACGTCGATATTTTTCAGGTAGGCGCACGCAACACTCAAAATTTTAACCTTCTGGATGAACTTGGCAAAGTAGACAAGCCGGTGATGATCAAGCGCGGGATCTCCGGAACCATCGAAGAACTTTTATATTCTGCGGAGTATGTTTTCTCTGCCGGTAATGAAAAGTTGATGCTTTGCGAGAGAGGCATTCGCACCTACGAAAAAGCCAGTCGAAATACATTGGATATCAATGCCATTCCCATACTAAAAGAAAAAACGCATCTACCCGTAATCGCAGATCCATCTCACGGTATAGGTATACGCGAATATGTCGATCCTGTGGCGATGGCCGCAGTAATGGCTGGTGCTGATGGCATTATTTATGAAACACATCAGAAACCGGAAGAAGCTGCAAGCGATGGCCAGCAAACGTTAAACTTTGAGGAATCAGCAGATCTGGTGATGAAGCTGCGAAAAGTGTTCGAACTTAGGGAATCGTTATCCGTTATCCGTTAATAGTTATCCGTAGAGTGTGCGGCTTAACGTTCCTTAATAATCGGTTCAATATTAAGTTAATAAACGAATGCGACGACTGCAGGCCTTGAAGACGCACGAACCTCGGATAACGAATAACGGATAACGAATAACCAACCATGCTGAAAGTATACGGAATAAAAAACTGCAACACCGTCAAAGCGGCGGTTGATTGGCTAAAGGAGAAAAAGATAGAATTCGAATTTCACGATTATAAAACAAAAGGAATCACTGCTGAGCAATTAAAAAACTGGAGCAAACAGGTAGGATGGGAAAGTCTGGTGAATAAGAAGGGTACGACCTGGCGTCAGCTTGATAAAGATGTTCAAAAAAAGATCAGCAACGAAAAAAATGCCATTGCTATAATGTCGGAGAAGACCAGCATCATAAAGCGCCCATTGATCGAGCAGGATAGGAAAGTGGTCGCGCTTGGTTTTGATAAAGATGAGTACGGCGCTTTGTTGGGGAGAGTTTAGCAGTTCGTTATCCGTTATCCGTTATCCGTTAATAGTTATCCGTAGAGTGTGCGGCTTAACATTGGTTAGTAATCGTCCAATGTTAAGTTAAT
>CAMLER010000201.1 GCA_946478915.1 uncultured Chryseolinea sp. | reverse complement strand
TCCTCGTAGTACATTCCACCCTTCTCGATATTTTTTTCGATAAAGCTTTTCATCTTCGCCCTAACTTTCCCGGCCGATTCACTGTCGCGCAACAGAAGATAAGTATGAAAGCCATTCCAAAACCAACCTTTCTCTTCGCCACCCTTGTTGTATTGGCTCCAGGTCGATAAGGATAAAAAATTTGTAAATCGAAAATGCGAATTCTCAGGTGGGTCTTCCACTATACCAGTCACTTTATAGTTGTCGTAATCCATCTGCAACGTTTGGCCTACCGGATCTTCAGTTCCAAAATACTTTTTTGCCATTGATTCCGTAAGGACGATTGAATACGGTTCGCGCAATGCGGTCTTTTTATCTCCTTTGATCAGGTTAAAACTGAAGATATCGAATACGGTACTGTCGGCGAGGTAACAATCGCGTTCATAATAAGAATTGCCGTTCCGTTGTCCAACCAAACTCCAGTTCTGAAATCGGACATAATTCTCAACTTCTGGAAAATCCTGGAGCATGCGCGGCCCCATTGGTGGGGAACTGGTGGATTGAAACAGCAGCTCATTTTCTGTCCTAAGATTTTCGACGACCCGCACGATCCTGTCGGCGTTCTTGTGATAGCGATCAAAGCTCAATTGATGGTAGACATAAAGTGAGATAAGACTGAACGTAGCCAGGCCGACGGCAAGCCCGATGATGTTGATGATTGAGAAACCTTTATTTCTCATCAATGAGCGAACGGAGGTGATGAAATAGTTTTTAAGCATGGGAGATGGGTCATTGTATGACGATGGACGAATTTGCTTGATGATACCGGGTCGAAAGAGGCGAAGTGTATTTATGGAAAAACGAAGTTGGGCTTTAAAGTGATTCCCGTTTTTCACATCTCTGTAGAACATCTCAGTAAGATCCCCCTCGATATCCTCCTCGATGGCTGGATCGCAGAACCATCGGAAGAATCGAAGGAACAGGTTGGGAGGTTTGATGCTGGACATACCTTGTTATGATTTAGGAAATGCAACGCGTGGAATTGCTTTAAACAACTCTGTGCGCTGCTCTTGTGATTCCCGCAACACTCTTGAACCGAGCGACGTAAGGCTAAAGTACCGTTTGCGTTTTCCACCTCGTACGTTCGTCGCCTCTCCAAACTCTGACTTCAAATATCCTTTGCTTTCCAGCCGCCTTAAGACCGTTTGCAATGCACCTATGCTTACCTTCCGGCCAAGGCGCGATTCCATTTCGTCGATGATGGCAACTCCATATGCTTCTTTGTAAAGGATGCCGACTGTCAACATCACGATTTCTTCAAATTCTCCAAGATGATGTCTGTTCATGCTAGTCAATTATATTTGACTTAAATGTAGTTAATATACTTTCATAATTGCAAGCGGTTACAGTGAAATGGATTTATTTTAACTATAGAGCCAGGCTGTATCGAACAAGCCTTCGTCGCTTCTGTCATTAATTTCAAAAAAATACCTTTAACCACCGAGCCACGGAGGCACGGAGAAATGCACAGAGCGCTCCACTGCGACCCCTGTGTCTCCGAGCCTCTGTGGTGGAGTTTGCTTTATGAATAATGGCAAGCAGAAATTATCTTTTTCCAGTATATGTAACCTTCTGAGGTCGGAAAGCGTCTATACCTAAGATCTTTATATATTAACCTGTTTATGCATTCAACTGATCTGCTTCGGGGTACACTCCAAACCATAATCCTTAAACTTCTGAAAGACCATGGAAAAATGTATGGTTATGAAATTACACAGCGGGTAAAGGAATTATCTGAGGAAAGGATCGTGCTTACTGAGGGAGCATTGTATCCTTCCTTGCATAAACTGGAAGCCGATGGACTTGTCAACACTGAAGTGATGACGATTGGCAGACGTGTCAGGAAATATTATATACTAACCACCGCTGGAAAAGCGCTAGCAAAGGATCGCGTACTTGAGTTTGTTGATTTTATCAAAACGATGTCTCTGGTATTGCAGGTAAAAATTACTTGACTTATGTCAATGTTGACTAACGATCATATAAACTACATCATCCAGGATCTGAATTACAAAGGCATCGTCCTGGAAGGCTTCCAGGACGAGGTTGTGGATCATATTTGCTTTCTCGTGGAAAAGGAAATGAGTCGCGGCACACGGTTCATCGACGCCTACCATCAAGCGCTAATTCAGTTCGGACATACACGGGGGTTGTACCATACACAAACGCAGATCGTAAAAATAGAAAATCAAAACACCAGGCTAATGTTTAGAAACTACTTCAATATCGCAATTCGCAATCTTTCGAAACACCGCTTTTATTCACTGATTAATGTTGCCGGGCTTGCTACCGGAGTGGCGGCTTGTCTCGTGATATCACTTTTTATTTTGCAGGAGCTCAGCTACGATTCGCATCATACAAAGAGCGATAGAATATATAGGCTGAACACAGAGATCAAATTCGGGAATCTGGATTACAACTTTGCAACTGCGCCGCCACCTGCTGCAAATGCTATCCTGAGCGAGTACCCGGAGGTAGAAGCTACGGCGCGAGTCCGCGTACAGGGAAATTATCAGGTGAGAAAGGGAAATGAAAATTTCAGAGAAGAGAATGTCGCATATGCAGACAGCTCATTCTTCAAAGTGTTTACAGTACCGTTTTTGTATGGCGATCCTGCAAAAGCATTGACAGAACCCAACACAGTTGTTATCAGTCGCAAGATTGCCGAAAAATATTTTCCGAATGAAGATCCGGTAGGCCAGACACTAACATTTTTTGACAACTGGCACAACAGGATCGTTGGCGTGATGGAGAACTTTCCGGATAACAGTCAATTTCATTTTCACATTTTAGTGTCAATGCTTAATAATGAGGAAAGCAAGAATCAAGTGTGGTTGAGCAATAATTTTCATACCTACCTTTTGTTGAAGCCTGGGGCTGATTACAAAGCGCTGGAGAGTAAGTTTGAGCATTTGACAGAAAAATATGTACTTCCTCAAGTGCAGGAATTTGTGGGTGGAAACCAAACTGTCGGAGACCTTAATTCAGATGGAAACAAGTTCAGGTTTCATCTGATTAACTTGAGAGATGTGCATCTGTACTCCACTACCAGCGCAGAAATAGAACCTGGGGGTGATATCACTTATATTTATCTGTTCGGTGCCATTGCATTTTTTATCCTGTCAATCGCATGTATAAATTTTATGAACCTCTCTACCGCACGATCTGCGAACCGGGCAAAAGAAGTAGGTGTAAGAAAAGTATTAGGATCTTTACGCTTTCACCTTATTGGACAGTTTTTACTCGAATCTACGATGATCACAATAGCAGCATTTATTGTCGCCATTGGTATTGCATATGCCGTTCTCCCTTCATTTAGCGACCTTGCTGGAAAGCATCTAGAACTTCCGTTGGACAGTCCGATGTTCTATCTGATCATGATTGCCCTTGCATTAATGGTGGGCATTGTCGCGGGAGTGTATCCTTCATTTTTTCTGTCGGCTTTCAAGCCTGTCAACGTTCTGAAAGGTAAGTTAGCCGTCGGAATGAAAAGCGGGTTGATCCGCAGTGGCCTGGTAGTCTTTCAATTTACAATTTCAATCTTCCTCATTGTAGCCACTATTACGATTTATCGTCAGCTCAATTACGTGCAGCAGAAAAAAATCGGTTTTGAAAAGAATCAGGTTATTGTGGTGAAAGAAGCCAACGCAATGGGCAAGCAACTGGAGAGCTTCAAAAACGAAATGCTGAGAGACAATCGGATACTTAGCGCTACAATATCCGGATCGCTGCCGGTTTCAGGAACAGATCGAAACAGTAGTTCATTTTGGCCGCTGGGCAAAACACCGGATCAGAACAATATGGTTGGACTGCAATCCTTTTATGTTGATTATGATTACATAAAGACGTTAGGAATAGAGGTTAAGGAAGGTAGGGACTTTTCACGAAGCTTCGTGTCAGATTCAACTGGGATGATTATTAACGAGGCCGCTGCACAAGCGTTCAATATTGCCTCTAATCCTATAGGTCAGAAGATTCAGACATTTCGAATGCTTCCTGGCAATATACCCGATAAGGAGACATATAATACTTTCACCGTAGTCGGTGTAGTCAAAGACTTCCATTTTGAATCCTTGCGAAATAATATAACACCGCTGGCATTGTTTCTTGAAGAGAGCAACGGGCTCATTTCCTTTCGCTTCCAGGCACAGAATGTTAATGAGGTAGTGTCGGTGCTGGAAGAAAAATGGAAAGAACTGGCGCCCGGTCAACCATTCGAATATTCCTTCCTGGACGATGACTTTAGCAAGATGTATTCCAGCGAACAACGCCTGGGTTACATCTTTTCTATCTTTGCGATTTTAGCAATCATAATTGCGTCCCTTGGGCTTTTTGCACTGAGCGCTTTTACTGCAGAACAACGAACTAAGGAAATCGGAATACGCAAAGTGCTTGGTGCCACGGTCGGCAGCATTGTCTTTTTGTTATCCAAAGAGTATGGTAAATTGATCCTTATCGCATTCGTAATTGCAGCGCCGCTATCATGGTTTGCCGTAAAGTGGTGGCTTGAAGGTTATACTTACAAGACTGAGATTGGAGCAATTATCTATTTACTTGCTGGCATTTTCTCTTTTCTGGTTGCATGGTTAACAATGGGCTATCAATCGGTCAAGGCCGCATCATCAAATCCCGTAAATTCATTGCGCAGCGAGTAAATTGTGTTTAAGTGTTTAAGTTTTTAGGTGTTCAGGTGTTTAAGTGTTTAGGTCGCTTGAACTGTTCGAAGTGTTGAAGTGTATGAATTCCAAAAACTTAAATTTTTTTCCTGCCTACAATACACCTCGTCTGAAGGCAACTTACAAACCTAAACACTTAAACACTTACACACTTAGACACTTAAACACTTACACACACCTAAACACTTTCACACCGCGGGGGCGATGTTCAGAGTGTCAAAGAAATTTGTCCAATCTGAAATAGCGCTCGCTAGCTGGCGTCGTTGGCCAATTTACCAAAGGCATACCAGTCAAATCCCGTTTCAATTCGGTTGTGTCTCAAAGCGGGAATTTGTGTGGTGATCAGCAACGTAGTTTCGTCAATTTCTGTTCTGTGGTGCTGTGGAATTTGTTGTTTTATTGCTTTGACCATCTTGAACTTCGATGCTGGAGAGAATGCTTGAACAGACCCCTTCAAGGCATCGATGTTGTCCATCCCGTACATCAACACAACCTCGGGTTTATAAATGTTGATATTGTGAAGGATATTCTGCATGCGGGCTTCATATGCAAACTGTTGGAATTGTGATCGGGACTTTAAAAAAGGAAATTGAGGGAGGTCGAGCCAACTGTAATACCACGCGTGATTGTGGGTAGGAAGGGGGTAAAGCGGAATGAGTGCTTCGTTGTGCTCTGATAACAGCAGGAATGCGTCTTTCTGATACTCCAGTAGATCAGGTAACTTTTTTTTGTGGTAGCCATGCGAGAAGGCGATGAGATTTTTCCATCTGCCATGTTGTACGGCATGAGGCCCGAAGCGGTAGTCATAGAAGGTTGCAAACAAATCCGCCCGGGGGCCCTCCAACCTGGCCGCTACATGCCGGTACATGTCGCGGATATCACAGAGCATTGCGGTTTTGTCAAACGGATGTCTGCCATGAAAATAGTTAAACTTCTCTGCCTCTTCCTCCGGAAGATCGCCACCACTTTCTTCATGGGCAATAAACCAGATTCTGGCAGCCCAGGAGCCATAGCCATAAAAATTATCGATCCAGTGTTGTAGTGATTCCGCTTGAATAATCATGGGATGAAAGTTAACAAAAGAGTGCTAACCTGGATATAGTTTTACGCTGCATATCCTTCTCCATTTGTGTTCTCATACGAACATAATGTGTCGATAACGGACGCATGTTAAGGTAAAAAGTATTCCGGATAGCCGTTTTTATAAGTATACTGCACTTGGTTTGATTTTTGGAAAACTGACACAAACCCGCGCGATGATCCGTAACTATTTAACTGTAATTGTCCAGAACGTTCTAAGGAACAAAACATATGCGCTCATCAATATTCTCGGACTCGCGATGGGGCTCGCGGTTTGTATGGTTATCATGCAATATGTGCGGTTTGAAAAGAGTTATGACCGATTTCACCATGCCGCTGAAAACACTTACCGCATCCTTCTTCAAAGCCCGGCTCCTGATGGTACGGCGTACCAGGATGCGGCGAACGTAGCACCACTTGCAGATGTCCTGCTCGATGAATATCCTGAAGTTAGAAAGGCAGTACGCATTACACCAGAGTATAGCAAAGTAGTATTCCGCTATGACGATAAAATGGCTGAAGTCAATCGAATTTATTATGCGGATTCTACGATGTTCAGCTTGTTTGCTTATAAGTTATTAGCCGGAGATCCCGTCAGCGCCCTGAAAGAGATAAACTCAATTGTTCTCACAAAGACGACGGCAGAAAAATTCTTCGGTCCGATGAAGGAATGGAGAGAGAGTCCCATTGGCAAGATCATTCTTATGAACAATCGATTTCCGTTGACAATAACAGCGGTTATGGAAGACTTTCCTGCCAACACGCATTTCCGGGCCAATGCACTCATTAGCTTTTCCACTTTTGTGAAGGGAAATGATCCAACAAAGGAATGGGGCTGGAACGATTTTTATACCTATGTAGAACTTGCTCCAGGAACTGATTATAAAAGTTTTGAGTCCCGGATACAGGATGTAATAAGGAAATACACGCCAAAAGAGGATTGGGATAAAGCTTATGTGCTGCAACCGCTTACCGATATTCACCTCCATTCCAACGTTGGATTTGAACTTGATGTGAACGGTAGCGCTGAAACCGTTTATTTTTTGTCGATGATCGCCATGATAATTCTCGTCGTTGCCTGGGTAAATTATGTCAACCTGGCCACTGCGCGCGCTGGACACCGGGCAAAAGAAATTGGCGTCCGAAAAGTCAACGGCGCTTCGCGAAGGGCTGTGATGATCCAGTTTCTGCTGGAATCATTTTTTATGAACTTCGTAGCGCTTGTGCTGGCCCTTGCTTTTATCTCCGTACTCATGCCGTTAGCCAGTGAGTTGCTAGGTAAGCCGCTTACATTCTCTTTTTTCTCGGATCGCACTTTTTTACTTTCGATTGCTTCCATCTATGTTATTGGAAGCCTCTCTTCCGGGGTTTATCCCGCGTTGATCTTGTCATCATTCCAGCCTGCAGGAATATTAAAAGCGACCTCCACATTGACAGGAGCAGGCAACTCTGGTTTGCGCAAGGCGCTGGTGGTATTTCAATTTATGATCTCCGTAGGATTGATCACAGGTACTATGATTGTTGGCAATCAAATGTCCTACATCCAGAATAAAAAGCTGGGATTTTCTTCCGACAATACGGTAATACTAAGCGCATCAAGTACGCAGGAAAATGATTCGCTAAACAGGATGCGGTATTATACATTCCGAAATGCCGTTCTTGAAAACTCAGAGTTCCGAAATGTATCGATTTCTTCGGTTCTTCCCGGAAAGTCTCACAACGATCTGGATACGCACGGCGGGCTTCGGATGGTAGGGGATTCGGAAGATGTCGATCTGATGCTTACGTCTTATAGAGTAGATGAAAACTATATTCCGCTATTTGATATCGAGTTGATTGCAGGAAAGAATTTCACAGACCAATATTCGCGGGGTGATGAGAAAATTATCCTCAATAGAAAGGCAGCAGAGTTGCTTGGCTTCAGTGATCCGGAAAAAATTGTGGGTAGAAAAGTTCAGTATTGGAGCAGGCAAAAAGAGGTTGTCGGCGTAATTGAGAACTATCATCACAAATCCTTAAAAAATACATTTGACCCCATGGTGTTGCGTCACGCGATCGGGGGAATGTTATACGTCACGGTAAAGCTTGAAGACAACGCGTCAATGGAAAACAGCATTGGCAAACTGAAGCAACAGTGGGAGACAGTTTATCCGAACGATCCGTTTGTATATTTCTTTCTTGATGACCATGTTAAAGCGCAGTATCAGGCAGATCAACAATTCAGTAATGTGTTTCAGATCTTTTCCGGTTTCTCAATATTCATTGCCTGTCTGGGATTATTCGGGTTGATTTCCTATTCGGTAACGGTGCGAATAAAAGAAATTGGTGTCCGGAAAGTATTGGGTGCTTCAGTCCCTAACATC
>CAMLER010000200.1 GCA_946478915.1 uncultured Chryseolinea sp. | reverse complement strand
TTTACCGTGTCTATCATTTTATAAGGGATGGGATACGTGGACATTCGAATACTCATGTTAGCCGATACCAACGAATTGCCCAGTGATGATTGGTTACATTGTCTCGGTTAAGGCTGCTCCGCTAACAACGTTGACAAAGTATTAGTGTACCTGGGAAATGAACGGGCACAGTATCCCATACCCTTTATTTGTGTAGCGTGTCACGCTGGCAAACACTAGCTTTTTCTGACGGATTTCATTTCCGACTCAAAGAAGAACGTAAGAAATTACCGCGATTCTTTTCGATTTGCATTTGGCAACATTCAGCTTAACTTTAATATAACAATTATCCGGATCGGACTAATGATAAGGTCTCTACTGTTTCTTTTCCTCGTTGCTCCGTGCGGATTAACGTACGCACAGGTAAAGATTGGCGAAGCGCTCAGCCTTAGTCCCCTGCAATTAAGAACCGATGTAAATGAAAAAGCATTTCAGAATTTTGTAACCGAAGACTTGATCCCTCAGCTAAGGAACACCAATTTATCATCTTACCACTTACTCAAGGCTGATCGTGGCGATCAAAAGGGCAAATATCTTTTTGTCCGGGCCACCGAAAAATTAACGAACCTTAAAAGTTCGGACTTCACAGCGGTAGCGAAACGAATCACTGGAAATGAAGGATTAAAGAAACACCTAACTAATGCCGCTACATTTTCCCAATACCACCTCATCGGCGCCGATAAGATTGGGAACCTACCCACCTCTGGTATTCTAGGCCTGCATTTTATAAAAGTAAAAAAAGAACGAGCAGAAGATTTTGAAAATCTTGTGGAGAGCAAATTGCATCCGGCAGTAAGTCAACTATTCCCAGACATGCAGTTATTTTATTATAAATGTGTGGATGGAGAGAATAAAGGGTCTTACCTAACTGTGTTCACCATTGATTCTCCGGATGCCCGCGAGAAGTACTGGCCCGAAGGCAAACCGGAAACCGAAATTTTAAAGAGAACTTTTAAGCCGCTTGAAACACTTGCAAAAGAATTAGGTAACTATCTTGAACCAGGTTCCTTTCTTGAACCGGAGTCAGGTGGAGCCGCTGCATATTGGGAAAGCAAGGAGTGGACGGATTATGTCCACATCTCGTATTTGGATTAATGTATTTCAGTATCTTACACAATAATGTTAATCGTATGAAATTGATCTTTTTAATATTCATTGTCATTCTAACGGTAGAGGTGCACGCACAGAATTCAGCCAATGTACCGAAAGGTTTTACGTCGCTGTTCAATGGAAAAGATTTTAGCAACTGGAAAGTACCGGTGGGAGACAATGGTCACTGGAAAATTGTTGATGGAGTAATCGATTACGATGCCGAAAGCGAAGCAACCGAGGACAAAAACCTCTGGACAGAAAAGGTTTACAAAAACTTTGAACTTCAAGTCGACTGGCGTATCAAAGAAACTCCCTGGAAGAATCCAAATGTCCCTCTAATCTTACCGAGCGGCCTTCATAAGACAAATGAAAAGGGTGAGCCAATAACGATGGTGGTGCCAGATTCGGATTCAGGTATCATACTGCGTGGCGTTGGCAAATGCCAGGCAAATATCTGGAACTGGCCCATCGGTTCGGGAGAAGTCTACGGTTACAGAATGGATGAAAATATGCCTCCCGAAGTCAGGCGAGGTGTGACACCCAAAATAAATGCTGATAAGAATATCGGTGAATGGAATACTTTCAAAATCACGATGAAGGCGGATAGAATGACCGTTGTATTAAATGGCATCACCGTAATCGAAAATGCACAACTACCAGGCTTACCCGAGTCAGGTGCCATCGGATTGCAGCATCACGGATCCAAGAAAGACGGTGATTGGGTAAGTCCACCGAGCCTCGTGCAATTCAGAAATATTTACATAAAGGAGATTAAATAAAACATTCGCAATAGTCTTGCTTGATTATATTCTGCAGAGTCCTGAGGGATAAGGAATAGGTATAAATATCCTTACTTCGTCAAGTTGCAGATTATGTATAGCTCACCCGTTACCAAAGATCGAATTCACGTGTCACCTTCTTTTGTATTCAAGATTGCATCCTGATATTCTCAGAAACAACGTATAATGGCCCTTACCCTTATACCTACATATCCAATCCACAACCGGAAGGTGCATAGTATCGTTAGAGATAAATGAGTAATTTTCGATAGTCAAACCCGTACGATATGGCAAGCAAGTATGAACTTCAAGGCAAGATTAAGTCAACCGGAACTGCAATTCTCTTCTGGTTGCTTCTTGGAGCACACTTTGCATATCTCAACAAATGGGGATTACAAATCTTGTTCTGGATAACGTTAGGCGGATTAGGCGTATGGGCCCTAATCGAATTATTTTTAATTTCGGGCCGCGTTGCAAAGTACAATCAGGCAATCTTTCGACAAATTGACGAGATCGAAAAAAAAGAACGCGCTCAGGACCTTGTACGCAATCTTGCAAAATTAAGATTCACTGGAAAGTAGACGACTTTAGAAACTTTTGGCCTGCGCATTTATTCTCAGATATTTTTCAATATTTAACCGCTCCACACCGAGGTCTTCTATTCGCTCTATACCTTCTTGTATTAGCGTGTCACCATTGATTGTTACCTTAAAGTGGAAAGTATTGCCCTCCCATTCCCTGTAGCTGCAGTATTCAAGATGTTCAGTGTACTGGTCGTCAACTAATGAATACTGACCTCCGCCAGCCGAAAAAGTAGATGTAGAATCAACACCCTTTTTCATGTCATGGTTTAGAAATGAAAAATGTGTAGCGTTAATAATTTTGATCATGCTTATACCGTCGCCGTAGTTCGTTTCAGTAGTATCACCTTTCTCAATCACCGTTCCGGTGATTAGCTTCCACGTACCTTGAAGTTGATTTTTTTGATCGGCATTGAGAGATCTTCGGCAAGATAAAAGCATTACAATCACGATTGAAACCGCCAGAATTAATTTCATTAGATACGAGATAATTAAACACTCGGGGGAAATTGACTATACTTTGTCAAAGCTGCAAGCGCTTATTCTATTTATTAACCAGATCAATAAGATGATCGCAAAAATGCAGTATACTAAAAAATAGCTTCAAACAATTTGTAGATTCCATAAAAAGCTGCGGCTACTAAAACGACAGCAACAATAGCAATTATAGCGAGGAGTCCATTACCGGATCCTTGATGTTTGCCCTCAAAATAATGTTCTTTCAGAAGCTTAATGTTCCGATCATTTGCTTTGTAGAAAATGTCGAAGATCGTCCCCACTATGGGCACTGCTCCTATCACAGCATCCAATGTAGCATTCAAAATCATTTTGATGGCTACATTCCTGCTGGCACCATGATTTCGCATAGTATAAATAAGCATACCTGATATGATGAAAGTAATAAGATCACCAAAGACGGGCAACAAACTCAAAATTGGATCAATACCGAATCGGATCTTAGTACCAGGAATTATAAAACGAGAATCCATCATTCGGGAAAGCTGCTCCACCCATTGGATCGCAGATGCATCATTATCCCGAATGGGACGCGCTTTCAGAACTTCAACTTTGGGTTGCATATAATGATTCTCACTCCTGACACCCTTAAAATGATGCCAAATTTTTTTTTGCTTCCTTAAGGGCGAGAACCAAGCTTGAAAATCTTTTTGAGGAATCTATACCTCACCGACGGATTAATAATTGACGTGTGTCAACGCTAGTCCCCGATGCGCAGGTATTCTAAAGCTTTTGACTCTCCCCAATACAGGCGGTCATCATCAACGTACAAGGGTATTCGCCCTTTTTCTTTGGGGTCCGGCACCAATTTTCTTTGTACAGAATCGTACTCGACAAGATATGTAGGCATGGCTTGATCGGCCTTCGACTCAGGGACTTTCCATCCTTCATTGTCGTAGTCGTTATCCATCCACTTTCGATTGGATACCTCAAATTTCTCACCGGATTTTTTAATAAAAATTGTGTCCCTAACGGTTCGAGTTCCCATCACTTCTCCTGTTTCGACTTCCATAACGTCGGCAGTATAAGTATGCACATAAGTGCCAATGAAGTCTTCGCCAGATAATGAATCGTTTTCAATGCCCTTGCACCCAGAACCAACAGAAAGGAGCAATACCAGGATAGTAACTTTTAATACCATAGGCCGAGGTCAGGTGAATGAACAATAAAGATATGAGAAAGAAATTCAACCAAAAAGAATTTGAGCGATCAAGTCCTCCCTGAAATTAAGACTTCAGCGTTGTAATCTGTCAGTTTCACATAGCCACCTGGTTGGCTGATCCATGAGGGTCAAATTTTAGGAGCTCAGAACAAGAAACGTCTCCTATAAATACCTACAAATCAGGATAGTTCGATAAGGTTACCTTTCTCTATTCTAACATAAAGTCAGGTAAAAAAGAATCTTTATGACAACCGACAGGACATGGATTGCACGCATCTGTTTGCGACAAAATATCACTGTGTTGAGGTCCAAAATATTGTTTTGCATTCTGGTGGTTCATACGATCCTCCGCTTCGCCGAGCCATGTGAAGGAAAGACCCCTGATGCAGGCTTTTGGCTCCCAGAAAATGTAGATGAAGTGAGATTCCATTACCGAAATTATAATGATCTTATTGTGCTACCTGTTACCATCAACGATAGCATCAATGTAAACCTGATCTTGGACACTGGCTGCCGAAACGTGTTGTTATTCGGTAAGCGCTTTGAGCATATGCTGGAAACACTTCCCAAGTACGACGTTCGTTTTTCAGGTCTTGGAGAAAGCGCTCCACTAACGGGAAAGCTAGCCCTCAATAACAACGTTTCTATTCATGCAATTGTTGGTAAGAAAATACCTATTGTGATTCTGCGCGAAAAAAGTCTCTTCATGGGAAACTCGGATATTGATGGAATCATTGGCTATGACATTTTCATCAGATTTGAAGTTGAAATCAACTCAGCCAAAAAGCAAATCACATTCAGGTCTCCCGAGCAAGCACAAATTCAGGGTGATCACACAAAAGTCCCTCTTACAATAAAGGATACGCGACCGTTAATTCGATCCAAAATATTTTTTTCGAACTCGGATCAAGCCAGCTTTGATATCATGTTAGATACCGGATCGGTGCTGGGCGTCCTCCTCAGATCGAACAAGAAAAATTTCCTTGACGATGCATCCCGACAAATATTGGGAAAGGGTCTTAACGGTAACGTATGGGGTACTGCAAAATGGGCTCAAAAAATGATCCTGGAAACTTTCGAGATCATCATTCCGGAGGTAAAGATATACAGGTCTGACTTGCATATCCATGGGTCAGTTGGCATGGCTATCATAAAAGATTATTCAATGGTGCTAAATTATTGTAAAGGTTATGTTGCTTTAAGAGACTTAAAATTGAAATAGTTTGACTCACAATATCTTTCCCTTATATATCACCGCCAAAAATTCAATTGCTTTTACAGTCACAGAAGGACATATATAATCCCGGATTTTTTTATTTTGTAGACTGGTGTACCATCGAACCCGGGATGATGAGGTTAGCAAGCATACATAAGAATATTCAAATCCGATCAATGGTCCTATTTGCATCTCTATTCATCAGCAGCATGGCGTTGGCAACGTGGGGATTGGCTGAAGAAGTACGAGCGGTAAAATATTACGCAGCAATTACCGATTCCAAACCCATGCTTGGCCTCGAACTCTCTCCCGGCCCGCAATTTGGAAACTTGTGGCGCTGGTTAATTGGTATTGGCGTAGCGGCGTTATTGGGCGCAATCTGGTATTACCAGAAAATGCGCGCCAGAAGGATATACGTCAAAGAACTTTCTGAACAAAATCAACTTATAAAAAAGCAGAAAGAAGAGATTGAACATATAAATGAGCAGTTGCAGAAGCAAATTGCAATGAGAATTGAAACCAATGACACGATAAATTATTTCGCTACATCCTTGTTCGGAAAGAACACGATCCACGAGGTCTTGTGGGATGTTGCTAAAAATTGCATTTCACGATTAGGCCTTGTCGATTGTGTAATTTATTTATTGGACGAAGAACGGGGAGTACTCGTACAGAAGGCTGCTTACGGAAAAAAAAATCCAGAGGAGTTCAAGATTTATGTACCCATAGAGATCCCGTTAGGAATGGGCATTGTTGGAACGGTTGCTCAGACCGGAATCCCGGAGATAGTAGGCGATGCTTCGCGGGACGCCAGATATATTGTTGATGATCAGGCGCGCTTGTCCGAGTTGGCCGTTCCGCTGATCGTAAAAAATAAAGTTATTGGTGTAATTGATTCCGAGCATCCGGAAAAAAACTTTTTTACCCGGTATCATCAGGATGCATTGAGCACGATTGCCTCGATTTGTGCGAGTAAGATTTCGCAGGCTATTGCGGACGAAAAAGCAAACAAGGCAAGAGAAGCCCAGTTGGAAGCCGATCAAATCAAGCAACTGGATCAACTGAAGTCCCAATTTTTTGCCAATATATCGCACGAATTCCGCACACCGCTCCACCTCATTCTAGCTCCGCTTCAAAAAAGGCACGGTGTAATCACGGAGGATGAGAAAGCCCTGATGACCAGGAATGCCAAGAGATTGCTCAGATTGGTTAATCAGTTGTTAGACCTGACGAAAATGGAGGTAGGCCTTGTTAGCGCGGAGCCGAGAAATCTGGACGTGTTTCGCTTTGTCAGGGATATTGCTTATTCGTTTTCGCCACTTGTAGAACCCAAGGAGTTGACCTACCGCATACTTATCCCCGAAAGGGAAGTTATTGTTAGTATAGATCCCGACAAGCTGGAAAAAATCATATACAATCTTTTGTCAAATGCATTCAAATTCACGCCTAAGGGCGGGGCGATTACCATTAAAATGGGTATTGATGCAAAGAATAACCTGTGGTTAAAGGTTGAAGACAACGGGATCGGCATCCCGGAAAAGGTCCAGTCAAGAATTTTTA
The DNA here is from genome assembly GCA_946478915.1 of uncultured Chryseolinea sp. Next base: position 1,237 of record CAMLER010000200.1, on the reverse strand, counting down.
AGCGGTTCTACCAGGTAGACTCATCTCAAACCCGCGCCTACGAGGGCTCCGGTTTGGGTCTTGCCCTAGCGAAAGAGTTGGTTGATTTTCTGGGTGGAACAATTTCTGTGGAAAGCGCGGAAGGCAAAGGAAGTGTGTTCAGTGTGTTTCTTCCTGCCGGAACAGCGCTTAAAGAAAGTCATGTGATACAGGATTCAGTTCCCAGAGACCTTCCCGGATTTGAATCCTACTTCGCGGAATACTCCAAAGAAAATAGCCGCGAGAGTGTTTCGAGCGATAATTTCCCCATCCTACTTCTTGTAGAAGACAATCACGACCTTCGTCAGTACATGAAACGGGAGTTGGCAGACCAATTTGCAATCCTGGAAGCAACAAACGGCGAAGAAGGACTGGAAATCGCATTGAAAAGAATTCCGGATTTGATCGTATCCGATATTATGATGCCAGTGATGGATGGAGTGACAATGGTAAAAAACTTGAAAGAAGATGAGCGCACCAGCCATATCCCGACAATTCTACTAACCGCCCGCGACGACAGTGAGTCCAAAATTGCCGGTTTTGAAAAAGGGGCGGAACAGTATGTCGTCAAACCTTTCGAAATCAAAGAGCTTATCGCGAGAATAAAAAGTCTGTTGGCCCAGAATGAAAGGTTAAGAAAAAAATTCAGTCAGGAGTTTGTGCTACAGCCCACCGATGTTCCGTTGGGAAATAAGGACATGGAATTCCTTGAAAAACTTGTTCATGTTATTGAAAGGAATATTGACAACGAATCATTTACCGTAGAACACCTGCAGAACGATGTCGGGATGAGCCGAATGCAGCTGCACCGAAAGCTAAAGGCCCTTACGAACCAATCTGCAAGCGACTTTATCAGGTCGATCCGTCTGAAACGAGCAGCCCAAATATTAAGGCAACCCGGAATGCAAGTTGCTGAAGCTGCTTACTTGTCGGGATTTAATCACATGTCCTATTTCGCAAAATGTTTCAAAGAGCAGTTCGGCATATTGCCGTCAGAATACTCAAACCGATAATAGCTCTTGATTGATGTTTGTACAGCAATCCGGAGATGGCTAAAAATGTAGCCTACCCTTTTTCTTGTGCTCAATGTTACATCACTAATAACAATTGGGAGCTTTGTGTTACATCCCTCGCTTTACTCCATTCTAGTTTTGCACCATAGGTGAACGCCGAAAGACCTTCAATGAGTAGGCACTATAACACAATTTTAAAATGGACA
>CAMLER010000199.1 GCA_946478915.1 uncultured Chryseolinea sp. | reverse complement strand
CCGCGAAAAACACACTTTCGTTTAAAAAGCATACACTTACCAGCGACTTTGTTTCCGAAGGAGTGGCAGTTGGTGATGTGAACAACGATGGAAAGATTGATGTCATGGCCGGGGCTTTTTGGTTTGAAGCGCCGGACTGGAAAAAACATGAAATCAAGCCGGGCAAATCTTTTGATCCTGGCAAGGAGTATAGTGATTCTTTTCTGAATTTCAGTCTTGATGTAAATCTGGACGGATGGATAGATCAAGTTGTCATTGGCTTTCCCGGAACGGAAGGTTACTGGTATGAGAATCCACAAAACAAAGAAGGGCATTGGAAAAAACATGTCTTCCTTGAGGAAGTAGGCATTGGAAATGAATCGCCTAATTTCGTAGATGTTGACGGTGACGGCAGGCTTGATATTCTCTGTGCAGATTCAAAGGCAAAGCAGATCGTTTGGCTGCGGGCTCCTGAAGAAAAGGGCTCAACGACCTGGACAAGAATTGCAATAAGTAGTACTGATGCGCCTGGAACTGACCGGTTCTCTCATGGTATCGGACTAGGCGATGTCAATAAAGATGGTCGTAAGGATGTGATCATCAAGTCGGGGTGGTGGGAAGCACCCGTCGACCCCACTCAACCGAATTGGAAGTTTCACGCTGCCGAACTGGGAGAGGATTGTTCTCATATGCATGTGATCGATGTCAATAAGGATGGATTAAACGACATAATGAGCGCGTCGGCTCATAAATTCGGTGTTTGGTGGTATGAACAAAAAAAAGGTTCTAACGGTGAGGCTATCTGGCAACGGCATGAGATCGACAAATCCATTTCTCAAACCCACTCCTCCCAACTGATCGATCTAAACGGCGATGGACATCGCGACTTTATTACAGGGAAGCGATATTTTGCCCATAATGATACAAATACGGACCCTGGTACATATGATCCGGCTGTCTTGGCGTGGTATGAATTTAAGCCCGGAAAAAGTCCTTCCTGGCAGCTTCACGAAATAGATAATAATTCCGGCGCGGGTCTTAATTTTATTGCCGAGGACATCACTGGCGATCGGCTCACCGACTTTGTAATATCCAACAAAAAAGGAGTCTTCGTTTTTGAAAATCAGTCGAAGAAGAAAAAAAAGTGACCGCCTGTCTCTAATTTTATAAAACCATTCCCCTATGAAAGTAAGCATCTTCTCAGGTTCAGTCTTTCTTGTTTCATTGATTTTGCTCAGCTCATGTAAAAAGGAGGATTTGCAAAATGTCGCGGCTGATGATCCGAGGTTCAGCGGGAAAAAATTTAATGAGCACATCAGGTCTACCGAAGCGCGTACGCCTGCAGAACAGCAATCAGGATTCAGACTTCCACCAGGTTTTCAGATAGAGCTATATGCATCTGAACCTGATATTGGAAAACCAATCAATTTAACCTTTGATGCCAAGGGCAGGATGTGGGTTACGCAGTCATTCGAATATCCATTCCCGGCAGCACCCGGAAAAGGTTCAGACCGAATTACGATTCTGGAAGACACAAACAACGACGGGAAAGCTGACAAGTTTACGCAATTTAGCGACACATTAAATATTCCCATCGGGATACTGCCGACGAATGATGGAGCAATCGCCTACAGCATACCGAACGTATACCGTTTTGTTGACAACAATTCGGATGGGAAAGCAGATTCTAAAAAGATCTTATTGGGACCTTTCGAGCATCGCGATACACATGGCATGGTGAACAATTTTATTCGTGGCTATGATGGTTGGATACATTCATGTCACGGATTTACAAACCGTTCTACCGTGGCGGGAGCAGATGGCGATTCGATCACTATGATTTCGGGCAATACGTTTCGATTCAGGCCTGACGGAAGTCGTGTTGAGCATGTAACGCATGGTAGAATAAACCCATTCGGCCTTGCCTATGATGAGCTTGGATATTTGTATTCGACAGACTGCCATACCTCGCCGTTATATCAGCTGATTCGCGGCGCTGACTATACGCAGTGGGGCAAGGAGGAGGCAATGGGTTTTGCTCCTGATATGAAACCTTTGGAAAGAGAGGCAACAGCGCTTGCTGGTATTGCTTATTATGCTGATGTTAAATTTCCAAAGGAGTATCAAAGTAATTTCTACATTGGTGATGCCGTGGCTTCGCGCGTTTACAGAAATTCCTTTTCATTCAAAGGCTCGTCGCCTGTAGGAAAACTTGAGGAAGAGTTTGTTTTAAGCGAGGATCCGTGGTTTCGGCCGGTAGACATCAAGTTGGGACCCGATGGAGCACTCTACATTGCTGATTTTTACAACAGCATTATCGGCCACTATGAGGTACCGCTCAGTCACCCCAAGCGGGACAAAGTGCGTGGACGAATATGGCGAATCACATACAAGGGGGAAGGCAATGATGTAAAAAATTTGATTGCTGCCTCTTTGGATGAACTTATAAAGTCTCTTGATGCAGATAACCTGGTTGTTAGGATGGCTGCAGCTGATCAGATTGCCGATCGGATAGGGGCGGAAGCTGTTGCGCCCGTGAGTGAAATGATCGGTAACAAAGACATCAGCTCCAGAGCATATATACATGGTCTTTGGATACTTCACCGGATCAATAAGCTGACTGATGAGGTTTTAACAAAATCATCCACGCATAGTGACCCCGTTGTTAGAGTTCACAGCATGCGTATCCTGGCGGAGCGGGAGTCGCTCGAGCCATCTTTTTTTGAATTGGTTTCCGATGCTTTGAAGGATGGTGATCCACATGTAAAAAGAGCAGCTACGGAGTTACTGCAAAAATTTCCTACCATGCTTTCGTTACGCCTGGCGCTGGCGGAACGTTCGCTGGCTTCCGACAATGACAATCATCAGCTATATACTACACGGCTGGTGTTGAGAAACCTGTTGAGGAATAATAACCTTATGAAGGCGGCTTCCGATGCTGATTGGAATCAGAAGGACGCCGGACATATTGTAGATGTTCTTTTAGGTGTTCCTTCGCCGCATGCCGCGGAGTTTCTTGCGTCGCATTTAGCCAGGACATCTGAAAAAGGTGAACGCCTAACCCGTCTATATGAACATTTGGCCAGGTTCATACCTGCGGACAAACTTGAGAACGTGATAAGTGCTGCCCACAAAGAAGGTGACAATGACGTCGACGCACAATTCATAAGCTTCAAGGGAATTCAGCAGGGAATTGCAAGGCGGGGAGGAAAAGAAAGTTCGCAACTCCAGGGTTGGGGTAAAGTTTTGGCGATAGACTTATTGAAGAAGTATACGGCGAGTAATTCCTCAAAATCAGATGATGACAAAGCAAAGCAACAGTTTGCTGCGGACCTGGCGGGAAAATATAAGGTTGCCGCTTTGGAGCCCACCTTATTGGAATTTGTAGAAGCAGGTTCCACTGCTGACGCCGAAGTTCAGGTCTCTGCCTTGAGATCTTTGCTGGTCCTCGATACCGACAAGCACGTTGCCTTGGCCGGCAGGATACTGAACGACACGGTAGCCCCGCAGCTAAAGCGCCGTGTTGCCTCAGTGTTGGCCGATTTCTCGGGGCCTGCCGTAAACAAAGTACTCTCGAATGTAAAAAATGCACCCCCGGATCTGCAAGGCGACGTCGTAATGGCGCTCGCTGGCACCGCGGAGGGCAAGGATATAATTTTCCGGAAGGTCCGGCAGGGTGAGCTTCTGCCGCGCGCCTTAATCGATCCCAGGATCGAGGAAAGATTGCAAGCAAATATTTCTGAAAAACAGAAAAGAGAATTGGATGAAATTGTTGCAGACCTGGAACCCGTAAGCAAGGAAAGGCAGATTCAGATCGACACGTGGCTGGTGGCTTTCAACACCAATACCGAACCCCTTTCGATTGATACTGGCAAAATAATATTCACAAAAAATTGTTCGCCATGTCACGCCATTGAAAACAAAGGTGGTGCCATTGGACCACAATTGGATGGAGTAGGGAAATGGGGACCGCGCGCGCTTACGGAAAAAATACTTGATCCGAATCGGAACGTCTCTGAGGCATTCAGAAATTATACTATTACGACGAAAGACGGTAAAGTGATGACGGGATTGTTCAGACGAGAGGAGGGTGAAGTGATTGTCTTCGCAGATGCATCAGGGAAAGAATTCTCCGTTCCGAAAAATAATATTGCAGAACAGAAAATTTCAAAGTATACCCTAATGCCCGATCAATTTGGTCAGGTGCTTTCTCAAGATGAGTTCAATGCACTCTTAAAATTTCTGCTAAGCAGGCAAAGCTGATTTCTTTGCAACTGCTTACTCTTTTATTACCAGCACTGGGACTTCCAGCTGATTGGTAAGATGATTTGCGACTCCACGGCGAAAGAGTTTATCGAAGATACTTTTGTTATTTCGGACTGTACACAAGAGGTCGACGTCATTGATCTTGACATAATTTTTAATATCAGAAATAACATCATTTTTTTCAGGTGTCAACAGCTTTGCATTGACGCCATAAGTCTTGTTTAAATTCTGAACCCAGGTAATTGCTTCCTGCGCGTTTGAAAAATAGTTTGATTTGATGTTCAGTATCGAAAGTTCATGGGAGACCTTTTTTATGATCTCAAAAAAAGGCGCTAATTTTTCCTGTTTTTTTAAATTTAAATCCGAGGCAAGTACGGCATGGTTTGGTATTTTCGGATTATGTGATTGCGGAACTACCAAGACCGGAACGTTAGTGTTTTTTGTGATGTATTTCAACAGGTTTTGATCCCCGTGATTGTTCGAGTCTCTACCCATTACAATTATTTCCGGCTGCAACGAGGAAATCTGATTAATTAGCTGAAGTTGCACATTCCCGATTGAAACATGCTGCTGAACCCGTATTCCTTTCAAGAATATTATTTCACGAAGTGAACTGAGTTTTTCCTGCGCATTCTTGATCAGTCGGTCGATAGCAAAGTTGACTACCACCGGGTTTTCCGATTCGGGGAGCTGATCCAGGTCAATGATATGGGAAAGCATTATTTCTCCGTTGGAAGAACGGGCTAGCATCGTGGCATAGTGCAACGCATTAAACGAACATGCCGAAAAATCAATAGGCACGAAATACTTAAATGTTTTCATATGATTTCGCTTTTTAGCTTTGGTTGGCGATTCCTTCCTGTTTCCGCGGGCTTTCCGTTACTTTTCGATTGCCCATTTCCCTTGATCAACGTTACATCTATATGTTTTCGCTTTGCCTGATCCTGGAAGTCAGAAATTATTTCGAGGACGTCGTGATCAACTATAAAAGATTTGCTCATATCAATCGTGACCTTTGCTCCTTCGGGTACTTCATTCAAATCTTTTTTAATTCTACCCTTGTTAAGAAAAACAACTTCTTCTGCCAGTGTCATCTTGAGGTTTCGTTTTCCTGATGAAACTTGTTCTTCCTGAATAAAATGTGAATTCATGTAGCTGTTTCGAAGCACAATTATGACAGATACCACAAGGCCAATGCCAATGCCGGTCAAAAGGTCAGTAAGGACGATGGCAATAATGGTCGCCAGGAAGGGCAAAAATTGACTCCAGCCCAGTCGTGCCATTTGCCTGAAGATTTCAAGATTTGCCAGCTTATAACCAATTACAAGAAGGATACTGGCAAGCACCGCCAGTGGAACCATGTTCAGTAATGTTGGAATTAGCAGAACACAGAGCAATAGAAACATTCCGTGGAAAATCGTGGATAATTTTGTCTTTGCGCCTGAGTGTATATTTGCTGAACTTCTCAGAATTACCTGTGTAACGGGTAATCCGCCGATGAGTCCCGATATGATATTGCCGCTGCCCTGGGCAATTAGCTCCCGATTCGGATTTGTTGTTCGCTTGTAGGGATCTAGTTTGTCTGTTGCCTCAGTTGATAATAAGGATTCAACGCTGGCCACAATGGCTAGTGTTATAGCGACTGTCCATACTTCGCCTTTCAGCAAAGCGCTAAAGTCAGGTGTTGTAAATTGTCCGATGAAACCAGAGAGGCTGTCGGACACTGGCACACTAACAAGATGCTCGGGTTGAAGGGACCATTGGGGAAGATAAACGGATGTAATGGCCTGATATAAAATACCGGCAACTACGGCGACAAGAGGTCCTTGCACATATTTCAACGCTGCATATTTTTTTACTAGGTGGGCGTCCCAAACAAAAAGAATAGAAAGTGAAATAATACTAACAACGATTGCTCCGGGTGTAATCGCGTTGAGCATATGGACTAATTCTGAAAATGTATTTTGACCATCAGCCTGCAGAAAGAAGAAATCACCTTCGTAATCCGCATCGTATCCAAATGCATGAGGTATCTGTTTCAGTATGATGATTATCCCGATTGCGGTTAACATACCCTTGATGACCGACGAAGGAAAATAATAGCTGATAATTCCGGCCCTGATCAATCCAAGTAGTATCTGGATAACGCCAGCAATTACCACCGCCATCAGGAAAATTTGAAAAGATTCAAGTTGTTGAATGGCGCTTAAAACAATTACAGTAAGACCGGCGGCGGGTCCGCTTACACCAAGTGAAGAATTGCTTAATGACCCTACTACAATGCCGCCGACAATACCGGCAATAATTCCTGAAAAGAGAGGAGCGCCACTTGCTAATGCAATACCCAGACAAAGCGGGACAGCAACAAAAAAAACGACGATACTTGCAGGCAGATCATACCGTACCGACGAAAATATACTGTGTCTTGAATGCAAATTTTCCATACGCTAGTAGATTTATTTCCACTGCTATTTTCGCAATTGCACATTAGGCTCGAATTAGACCAACATTAAAATTTGATGAGAATCGATATATGGTGATTTGTTTCCCACTAAATACCCGTTATTGTCGACCGGTTACCACGGGAAGATGTATCGTAACAATCGTCCCCTTGTTTAGTTCTGACTGAACGATAAGCTCGCCATCATGAATCTGGATGATTCGAAGACAAAGAGGAATTCCGATGCCCGTTCCTCTGATCTGGCGAACGTTTTCTGCACGGAAAAATGGTTGTGTGATTTTTGGGATATCGTCGGGATGAATGCCAACACCCTTGTCTTTTACTACTATTGACAATTTTCCATCCGAAACGTCAGCTTCTACAATGACAAGGTCATCCGAAGAAAATTTGCTTGCATTATCCATTATATTGATCAATGCGGTTTCTAGTAGATTCTTATTACCATATATCGTCGGTCGGTTATCTTTGAAGTGATCGCCAAAGTATACCTGCAGTTGATTGTTTGGATTTAGAAGATCGTGTTTCTTTCTGGAACTATGTATGAGTTCGTCAATGTCCAGGAATTCTTTATAAATGTTGGCCACATTGTCCGTGACCGACGAAAGCTGAAACAAGTTGTTTATTAAAAGATTAAGACGGTCGGCTTCCATCGAAATGTTTCTCAATGAATCTCTATATTCATCCGGCGATCTATCTTTGGTGAGAGCAACTTCAGTCTCACCCAGGATAGCAGTCAAAGGATTCCTTATCTCGTGAGAAGCATTAGCAACAAAAAGCTTTTGCATTTTAAACGCTCCCTCAAGTCGGTCGAGGAGTCTGTTAAATGCAATTGCCATTTCACCCAGCTCGTCATCCGGATTATAGACAATAAGCCGTTCATGCAAATTAGTACCGCTAATGCTGTTTGCCCTTTGAATTTTCTTGGAGATAGGAAAGATCAGGGTTCTTGAAATGTAATGACTAAGAATGGAAGTCACGATAATGCAAACTAATATACTAACCGTTACTATGCTCCTAAGGTTGCCTAACACTTGCCTTCCAACTTTGTCGACCGCTGTAATGATAACCGCGTAATTTCCCTCCTTTAAATAAAAAATCTTGCCGGCTCCTTGTATTGTATCGGTGTCAAAGTATGCTTCGTTCTGTGTGGACATTGTTTCGAGAAATTCCGCAGGGTATTTGTAGCGGGTTTTCTTTTGCCAACCTGGTGCTATATGTTGTACCTCCTCCGTTTCGTTGGGAAGCGTGTTGAGAAATTGATCTCTGATCCTTATCGAATCTATATCAGAGAAAGACGATCGTTCAAGAAAAAATTTTTCAGCTATTTCAACGCGGGTTTTCAAACGCTGAAAAAATTCATTTTTCCTGTATTGGGCAGAAAAGTAATATACAGAGATGCCAAAGACAAGGATGGTCAGCCCCGACGCAACGCTAAAGAACAGCGTCAGTTTATGCTGTATTCTCACGCGGAGTGTCTTTTATGATGTAGCCCATGCCAAC
>CAMLER010000198.1 GCA_946478915.1 uncultured Chryseolinea sp. | reverse complement strand
CTTTGGCTTGCGAACGTCTATAATTTCCAGACCTTTTTGATTTGCAAGGGATGCCAGCTCAGGAATATCCGACACATATTCGTGTAGCCCATTCACCAGACTAATTCCGTTTTCCAAAGCTTCCTTCAGTTGAGCTCGCAATGATTGGGGGATCACCCCTCCTTTTGTGGCAACACCAATAATGCAATAGCGCGGTTTTTGCCCAGTGCCCTTGACAAACTCGGTTATAGATGAATAGATAGGTATTTCCCGGCGGTTTTTGTCCAATACTTCACCGGCATCCTTTCCAACATTCTTGTCGTCGATAATTGCCAAAATCGAAAAACGATCCGTACCTCGAATTAATCCATGCGCAGTTTTAGCTTGTCCGGTGTCGAGGTATCCACCAGTTATAATAATCGCGGTACTTTTGTTCATCAGATTTTTAGAAGGCCGAAAATTACGGGTAATAAAAGGAGTTTTCCAAAGAGAACGGAGGGGTTATTAAATTCAAAACGTGACTGAAAGTAAAATAAATTATGTTAACGTTTGATGGCCCGAAATTTGGTAAATTTGACTTGAACCCCTGACCGATGCCGTGTCTGAGGAACAAACTGCAGCAGCGTTAAAATCAACACTGGCCACTTATGAAACTATTCCTTCTTCTCATTGGCTTGGCTTCCAGCATTATGGTTTGCGAGGCCCAATCTATAGTAGGGCGTTGGCAGTTGTCAAAGCAAAGCAATTGCGTAGAAAACGAATTGGAAGAAGGCGAAGAAGCAACGGTAAAAGAAATGGCTGAGGACATGGAGGGCCTGTCGGGCGCCGAGCCTCAAATCATAGAATTCAAAGACAACAACACCGGCTCAGAAAGCACGAAAATTATCAATAAAAATAAATCCTATAATTCGAAGTCGTTTCTGTATCGTTATAATGAGGGATCTCTTTACATCCTGGATAAAAAATCAAGAACTATTATTGATGGCTTCACTGTTGAAAAGCTCACGAATGATTCGCTAATTATTTCCAATGTTTCAAGGGTATGTGAAACGAAGATCTTTGTGAGGTTGGATTAAGGGCAATTACTTTCATTCTGCAGGCTGCCTTTCTGGAACCCATACGTCCCAATTAATGTTTTCTCTACCTTTGCACGATGGTGGAGACTGGTTCCAAGCGGGATATCCGCAAACTTAAACTTGATGAGCTGACTGAATTCTTCCAGCAGCACGGTGAAAAGCCTTTTCGGGCCAAACAGGTCTATGAATGGCTATGGAATAAGTCTGCAAAGTCCTTTGACCAAATGACCAATCTTTCGGTTCCGTTGCGCGACATGCTGAAAGAGCACTTTACCATCAATCACATCCATGTCGATCATATGCAGCGAAGTGCCGATGGGACTATCAAAAATGCTGTAACACTGTTTGACGGCATGGTGGTGGAATCCGTTCTTATTCCCACCGAAAAAAGGATAACGGCTTGTGTGTCCTCCCAGGTTGGATGCAGCCTGGCATGCCAGTTTTGTGCTACTGCCCGGCTCAAAAGGCAGCGCAACCTGAGCGCTGACGAAATTTATGATCAGGTGGTTGCAATCAAAGAACAGGCAGAACTCTTTTTTGGCAGGCCTTTGACCAACATCGTGTTCATGGGAATGGGAGAGCCACTTCTCAATTATAGCAATGTAATATCGGCCATTGATAAAATTACCTCTCAAAAGGGATTGAACATGGCGTCAAAAAGGATTACCGTTTCAACGGTCGGGGTGGCGAAAATGATAATAAAAATGGCGGATGATGGCGTGAAATTCAACCTGGCTGTTTCCCTGCATGCGGCCATTGATAAAACGCGAAGCGCGATTATGCCTATCAATGACACAAATCCCCTGAGCGATCTTGCGGATGCATTGAAATATTGGTACCAAAAAACGAAACGAAAAGTGACTTATGAATACGTGGTATGGAAAGATATCAATGACACACCCGAGCACGCTAACGCACTGCTTAAATTTTGCAAGATCGTGCCCTCCAAGGTGAATCTTATCGAATATAATCCAATAGACGATGGCCGTTTTCAACAGGCCTCCCAGGAATCATTGAACATGTATATGGATTTGCTTGAACGGCACGGCATCACAACGCGCATAAGGAAAAGCCGTGGAAAAGACATTGATGCCGCATGCGGTCAGTTAGCGAATAAAACTTAATCGCGACACGTCGCATCTCATACCAAACTGTTGTCGCTGATGCCAACATGCCTCAAAAAAAAATTCCTTTTCCTCGCATTGGCATCACTGGTATCAATAGGCGCTTTTGCACAACGTACAACTCACGGAATTGTAGTGGATTCGCTAACGCTTATTCCGCTTCAAGGTGTTCATGTCAAGGTAAAAGGATCGAATAGGGGTGCCGTTACAGATGCCAAAGGGGAATTTTACATTCAGGCGCAACGCGTGGATACCCTCATATTGTCGCGTATCGGGTACGTTGATCTAACCATACCGTTATTTTTTGAAGAGGAAGACATTTTGATCCGATTGAAGGAAAGGGTTCGGATATTAAAAGAGATCACCATATCGGGCACGCGACTGAGCGAGGGAGATGTGACGAGAACCACTCGCACGGTACCCCGAAAAATGTCGACGGCTGATGCCTTCTCTTCTCCGTGGGAATACTTTACCCGAGGCCAACGCGACAAAAGAAAAGCAACAAAATTAATTAACGAAAACAATCGCATTAAAACCTATGTGGAAGTAATGCACGATCAGTTATTGCGTGAAGAAATCATGGCCGAACACGAGTTGTCCGAGACAGAATACTATAACATCCTGGCGGCATTCAATAGCCAAAGCCAGGATGTATTGTATTCTACAGATAAATTGGAAATCATAGAATCGCTAAAATCCTTTTTTCGTAAGCAATCACCATGATCATTTCGAAAAGGCGACAATTTTTTCGGATCTTAGACTTGAACTCATCACTGCATGGAGCGAACCTCAAACCTCCAACTTTGAACATCAAACTAACCGGCTCCGAAAACTTTCGCAAGGTTAGCTTTTGCTAGCAACACAAGAGTGTTCCAATAGTTGATCGTCACCCGTGTCTATGATGTAGTCAAAAGTAATTTGATCGCCACTCACGTTTCCACTTCCACTGATAATGATTGTCATCGATTTTCCTTTAAATGTTTGGGCTGGAACCGTGAATGCGTTTCCTTTCACCATTGCCTTTACAGGCACATACATAATATCTCCAAAATTAGATATCTGAACTCCACCATCCTTTGCATCGCTGATTGTTATGGAGTAAGTGTCCACATCACCATTTTCAAAAGTATCCGTGACAGAATAAGTGCCTATTACCTTAGCTATGTCGGCACTAGAGCCATCATCGTCATCTTTGTTACAGCTGGTCAATGTAATTAGGGCAAACAGGACTGGGATAAGGTAAGTCCTGAAAAGGATATTTGCTGAGGGGCAGGCAAGTACGTTGTTGATGGAGGAAATAATTGTTTTCATTGTTATTTTTTATTTTTAATTAGGGTGAGACTTTCTTGAAAGGGTGTGAATGGTTATCCGCCAGCCGCTCCTATCACTAGCATTCCCCTGACCGGCGAATAACACTCACCTCTCGAACTATTGTTTTTTGTTGGCCGTGCAATCTCCTGCATAATCGAGGTAGCCTTCGGTTACATAGGTGAACTTCAGGACATTTCCGGTAAGCATTCCAGAACCGGAGACTTTAATTGTATTGCCGCTGCTTGGATTTGTGAACGATTGCGACTTAATGGTAATCTTCGTTCCATCCACGTGAGCCTTAACAGGCACATTAAATATGTCGGCAAAGTTTGATAGGTTAAGCGTTCCATCATCGGCACTGGAAATAGTCATGTCGTATTCATACACATCACCGTCGTCGCTTACATCTTCGACAGCATAGGTTCCGATAAATTGAGCGCGAGTGTCTGGCTTGGCTTCGTCGTCATCAGAGCAACTGGAGAGCGTGCAGATTCCTGCCAGCAACACGAACATCATTAATTTGGGAAATCTCATTTTAATTGAAGGGGCTTCAGTTTGCGTTTTCATTTTTACGTTTGTTTTTGAGGTTAATTTTTGTTTGTGTCTTAGCACGCAAAAGCCATTTCATGGATGCAAAATCCTTTGATACAATTGAGACAACCATTAACACGGGTGAGACAAACCCCCTTGGCAGGGTCAAAAACCGTGAAAATTTTTCTAACCTAACTACCTTATTCCTTATTGCCCATTACCCTACACCTAGTCTAAATGGGGAAAGGAATAAGGAATAAGGAGGGGGTGCTATTCACGGTACTCGTTAGGTACGACTCCGAAGAGCTCCTTGAAGCATTTAGAAAAGTAAGACAGGTTATTAAATCCTACTTTATAAGCGATCTCGCTAACGGTGGCTGAATTGGCCGCAAGTAATTGCGCTGCCCGCTGCAACCTGAAATTTCTTATAAACTCGTTGACAGATTGGTCCGTAAGTGCTTTAATTTTCCGAAGAAGATTTTTACGGCTCATGCCCATCTCTTCTGCAAACCTTTCGACTGAAAATTGGTCGTCCGACAAATGGCTTTCCATTATTTCCATCGCCTGGGTTAAAAACTGCTCATCTACGGACGTGACGGAAATATTTTTAGGTTGTACGGTCACCTGACGACTAAAACTTTTCCTGAGTTGCTCCCGTTGCTCCAACAAGTTCTTCACCCTGACTTGTAGCTCCTTCGTGTTAAATGGTTTGGTAATGTATTCGTCGGCGCCGAGTTCCAGGCCCTCCAGCTTACTCTCTATCGTACTTCGTGCAGTTAGGAGCACAAACGGAATATGGCTAGTTCGCTCATCCTTGCGTATTTCAGTACAAAATGCAAAGCCGTCCATCTCAGGCATCATCATATCACTGATGATCAAATCGGGGACTAATTCAACGGATTTTTCAAGTCCTTCCTTGCCATTTTCAGCCAATTCGAGGCGATATTCATCTTCAAGGATTTCTGCCAAATATGCCCTTAGGTCGGTGTTATCTTCTACGACCAAAACCAGGGGACGATCCGTTAAATCGTTATCAGGCTCATACCGGACGTCGACAAGGTTCTCTTCTGCGTTAAGGGGAGCATTAGGAAAATAGGTCAGGCTTGGGTCTGCGATTTCCAAATTTGCCATCAATGGCAGTTGTATTTTGAACGAGGTTCCCTTTCCCAATGCGCTTTTCACCGCTACCGTGCCACCCATCAATTGTACCAACTCTTTTACAAGCGACAAGCCGATTCCGCTTCCTTCAAATTCTCTCGAACTGGAACTATCAACCTGGTAGAACCTGTCAAATATTTTTCCGATATCTGCCTCAGGTATTCCGGGACCGGTGTCAGTAACCGAAATGGAAGTAAAACATTCATCTCCGGTGGGCAAGTCAACAGCAAGCGATATCTCCCCTCCTTCTGGCGTAAACTTAAAGGCATTTGACAGGAGGTTATAAAGCACGGTCTCAACTTTCTCGACGTCGAAAGAAGTCGAAAAGGATCCTGCTGGAATCTGAACATTGAACCGGATGTTTCTTGCTTCCGCTAATGATTCGAAAGTAGATACCACCACCCGCAGGAAATACAAAAGGTCCGATTGGGTAATATCCAGTTTCATTCCACCCGATTCAAGTTTGGCCAGATCTAAAAGCTGATTAATGAGTTGTTGAAGACGGGCGGCGTTCCGATGCATTCTTTCCAGCTGCGTAAAATTCAGTTTACCTACCTCCTTTTCCTCGATCACTTTCTCAAGTGGCCCGAGGATGAGTGAAAGCGGGGTCCGGAACTCGTGCGAGATATTCACAAAGAAGTTGGACTTCATTTTGTCGAGTTCCTTCAGTTGCTCAGCGTTCAGTCTCAATTCCTCCGACTGTTCCTCCAGCCGCGCATTTTGTTGCCGGATCTCTTTTGTCTGAAATTCGATTTCAGCCTGTAACGCCTTCTTTTCCTCCAGAACGGCACGCAACCGCCACCGAACGAATGCCCAAACGAGCCCGCCAATAATCGCGAGATAAAACAGATAGGCGTACCACGTGCGATACCACGGTGGCACTACCGTAAATGTGAATTGATCCGTACTGCCTACCTGCTGGGCATAGTTTCTAGACCTTACCAGGAACGTGTATGTGCCTTCCCATAAACGCGCATATTCTTTTACATTCTCGGTTGTCCAATCTGACCACGATTTATCGTATCCTTCAAGCTTATATTGAAATTGGTTTCTTTCTTCTGACGCAAAGTTTGTAGATGTAAACTCAAAGCGGAACGAGTTCGATTCGTAATGAAAAGCAGCATCATGCTGCGCATCTTTAATACCTTCAAAAAAAATGGAATCGCCCAGCACTATGATTTTGTTGATATAGGTTTGAAAGGCAGAATCAGGTTCATTCGCATTATTTATGTCAAACCGCACGATGCCGTCGGCACCACCTAGCCAAAGTGTGTTGCCTTCATTGTAAAAATGGATGTGTACGTGATCAAGAACCCGTGAAATGTCGAATCGTTTTGTTTCTAAGGTATTTCCGTTGGCTGGCTCCAGAAGAATAATTTCCTGTCGTTTCTCGTCATCCGGCATGGTACGGAAGAAAAATCTTCCGGATTCGTCATCGTCACTGATGGCAAATATGTTTTTGTCGATGAGACCAAGGTTCGTGACAAAATTCGGTTGCTCCTCAAAACGAGCAGCTTCATAATCAAATGTGAACGTTTTTTGATCTGAACCGACCTGAAAAATTTCCTTGTTATTGATAAAATTTACCGTTACAGATCCATCGGGGAGACCTTCATTTACACCAAAAAATTTTACGTTTGGCTTATCATAATCAGTAATCCCTTTCTGTTTCGGAAATGAAAGAAGGCCAGCCCCCTGTGAATAACTTGACATCCAAACCTCACCGCTTTGATTTTCCTGGAAATCCACTACATCGATTTTGATATCTCTCACGCTGCCCATCGAGCGCCATCGGCCGTTCACCAATTTGAAAGATTTTAAGATATCACCAAATGCAGCAACAATGCGGGTGGTGTCATCCTTGCAACGATGAATAGCATAAGATGCTCCATCGTCAATTAGAATAACTTTCTCGCCAATCATTTCAAACAAGCCGTCGCTTGACGTTATGAGCATTCGGTCATCGACCGTCATAATTCTAAAGCATGACCGGCGGATCGCACTAACTTTTTGAAAAGATGCTGGAAATTCTGGGAAAGATCCGGGCTTCAGCACGTACAAACCCGAATTAGTTGCAACATAAAGCTTACCGTTATACCGGCAAAAACTGTTTACGGCACCTTCCAATCCGTTCTTTATGCTATATGAACTGATGCCGTTACTGATCTCGAATATACTGATGCCGTTGTCAAGTGATAACCACAGATTCCCCCCGCGATCAACGGTGAGGCCAAGCGCAATATTTGTGGGTAACCCGGTTTTATCGTTCAGAAGATACAGTACCCTCCCATGCTGATCAATTATGACTGCGCCCCCAAGTCTTGTTCCGTAGACAAATGAACCATCCGGCAGCATCGCTCCACAGTAAATCTGATTGTCTCTAAAAAAACTATCCGCTTTTGTTGGAAAGGGTTTTGCCACATGACCATCATACAAGTAAAGTCCATCGTATTGAGTCGCCAGCTGAATAACGCCATTCGACAACGGCAAGGCATTGTATATGCGTTTCGAGTTAAAGTATTCACCACCAGTAGCTAGCTGAAAGTTGTTGTTCGTAAGAACCATGAGTCCCCTCCCGACTTCCTGTAGATATACTCGTCCATTCCACAGGAAACACAGGTGATAAGCATTCGGGTCGGGCCATGGAAAATAGTTCGCATTGTTTCCGTCCCAGGAGAAGAGCCCTGTTTCGGTCTCAAAATAAACCGTGTTTTTTTCAATGAGGGTCTGCCAGACATTTCCCATCGATCGAAGATCCGGTTCTATTTTGTCTCCGAGTGACACATAATGGTAATTGCCATTGCTTCTCTTTTCAAGGTAACCGAAGTCGTCAAGGGCTCCGACGTATATTCTTCCATTGCCGTCAACACCCAATGACCGGATTACGCTTTCAGCGGCAGTTTGAACTAACGACCAGGTTTTTCCATCGTAAATCAGTACGCCGTCGGTATTACAGAAGAACATAAGGCCGTCCGAATTCTGTAGTCCACCCCAGTTTTGAAACGCGCCGTTATAGACTTTCGGCGGATAATGTGTGAAATAAAAAAATCCGGTTTCGTTCGGC
>CAMLER010000197.1 GCA_946478915.1 uncultured Chryseolinea sp. | reverse complement strand
ACGATCATACCTAAAAAGTGCTTTTTCATCCGGCTCAGGCTTGGATTCAAAACAGATCATCGCGTGAATCTCATATTCAATAAGATCATTCATGAGATGGCAGATTCGGGGGAAATTGATCTTGTCAGTCCCTACCCGTCACTCCATAAATACAGCATGATGGGGGATTTCAAATTTGTGATCATCCATTCGTGGGCATCCTCCGATAGCGAAATATCAAATTTCGATCGTGTTATTATCCAAGGCTATCGGTTATTGAAGGAACACAGTCTTTCCACAGAAGAACTCTACGGTATTGAAGCAGCCAACCTGGAAATTGAGAAAGTGCCCATACAGGTGGGGCCCGTTGCCAAGGTCAAAATAAAGAGAGAACGCGATTAGTTTATAGATCATATTTATTAACCCTCTTATTCATTAATCCCTATTCCCCTTTAAGCCTCGATCCCCAACCGCCGCCCCAGCAGTCGAAGGCAATAGTGAACTTAAGTTGAGGCATAAGGTCCATTTAAATGAATTGTGTGCCTTAACCTGATGAGCAAACGTTTTTATTAAATTATTAATTTTCCAGAAATTTTTTTCTACATTCGATTGCACATTCCCTGAAATTAAAAATAACCCTAACACACTATGATGAAATAGCCCATCCAAATTCAACCCTGTCTCTGTGGGGTCAAGGCTGCCTCGCGAGATCTTTATTTTAAAATCTTTAATAAACCCTAACCATAATATGAAACAACAATACCAAATTTTAAGCTTGATGTTGTTTTTCGTTCTCTGCAGCACAATGGCTTTTGCGCAAAGAACAATATCAGGAACTGTTTCAGACTCCAACGGGCAAGGAATGCCTGGAGTAAACGTAATCGTAAAGGGCACATCAGCAGGTACAACTTCCGATGCTAATGGCCGCTATAATATCTCAGTAAATGATGGAAGCACTATACTGGTGTTCTCATTTATCGGATATGCAACTCAGGAAGTTGACGCAGGAACCCGTACTACCGTCGACGTAACCATGGCGGAAGATATTCGGGAACTAAGTGAAGTGGTCGTTACGGCCCTCGGTGTAGAAAGAAGTACCAAAGCGTTGCAGTATTCAGTTACCGAAGTAGGTGGCGAAAATTTCGTTAAGGCACGCGAAAACAATCTTTCGAACGCTCTTGTTGGTAGAATTGCCGGTGTGAACGTTAGCAAGGTAGCATCGGGACCAGCAGGTTCTTCACGCGTTGTTATCCGTGGTAATAAATCCCTTGGTGGACAAGGTCAACCATTATATGTCGTTGACGGTATTCCGATGGATAACAGCCAGTTCGGTCAGGCAGGTTTGTGGGGTGGACAAGACCAGGGTGATGGTATGTCCAGTATCAACCCTGATGACATCGAATCTATCACTGTACTAAAAGGTGCAAATGCCGCAGCACTGTATGGTTCACGCGGTGGTAATGGTGTAATTAACATCGTTACAAAAAGAGGAACATCAAGAAAAGGGATTGGCGTTGAGTTCAACAGCAATCTTGTTTTTGAAACTGTTAATAATCTCAGCGACCTTCAGCAAACATTTGGAGCCGGTACCCACCAGGGTGGAATACCAACCAAGCCAGCCAGTGCACAAGATGCATTTAACTGGGGCGGACAATCCTGGGGACCTCGTCTCGACGGTAGCCCAACAGTTGGAATTGATGGAGTGACCAGACCTTACAGCTATGCTGGCGACAACTGGGATCGGTATTATGAAACAGGAAAGTCCTGGACTAACAGCATTGCTATCACTGGCGGTGGTGACAAACAGAATTTCCGTTTCGGTGTTTCTGATTTGAGAAGCACAGGTGTTATTCCAAACTCGGGTTATGACAGGCTCAACCTCAGCTTTTCAACAGACGCTAAGTTAGGTAAGAAGCTGTCGCTGAATGCGAAAATTCTATACTCTAACGAGTACGCAAAGAACCGACCTACGATTTCAGACTCACCAGGAAACGCTGTTCAGGCTATATGGGTAAGACCGCCTAACATCAATATCGATGACCTAAAAGGAGATCCAAATAAACTAGGTGCTATTCCTGCGGGCGTAGACCCTTCTCTTTTGCTTATTTATGGACAAGGTGGCGCAGCTAAGTTTGCCGGACAAGAATTGTTGCCCGCTGCAAACAACTGGGGCCAGAACCCCTGGTGGGCTGCATGGCAACATGTTAACAGCGATAAAAGAGATCGCATTATCACTTCAAGCCAACTTCGTTACGATATCACTGACTGGTTATACGCATCCGGTCGTGTTGGTATGGACTGGTATACCAGAAGGACACAGCAATTGACTCCTGAAGGTGTTGGTTACCAATTGGGTGGTGCGATGAGCGAAGGCGAGGACCGCGTTCGCGAAGTGAACATGGAATGGATGGTAGGTGCTGATAAGGCGTTTAACAAATTTAATTTCAATGCTTTTGTCGGCGGCAATAAGATGATCAGAAGCTGGGAACGCATTCGTGCTAACGGAAATGGATTCACTGTTCCATTCCAGCCTTTTATCAACAATGCTGCACAGCGCAACTATGAGTATGGTTACAATAGCAGCCAGATAAACTCCTTGTTCTATTCTGCTGAAATAAGCTATAATGGATTTTTGTTCTTGACCACAACCGGTCGACAAGATTGGTTCTCAGTGCTCAATCCTGAGGCAAAGAATCACATCTTCTACCCTTCAGTAGGCGCAAGCTTTGTATTCACCGATGCAATGAGTTCATTGCCTTCATGGCTCAGTTTTGGTAAAGTGAGAGCATCATGGGCCCAGGTAGGTATTGCAAACATCGCTCCGTACGACGCAAATCTTACCTATTCACTGAACGGCAATCGTCACCTCAACCGGAGTATGGCAACATTCTCTTCAGCCGGCGGTAACAATGGTAATATTCCTAATCCAGACCTGATTCCTACACTTTCAACTGAAATCGAATTTGGAATCGACGCACGTTTCTTCAACAACCGGTTGGGTGTTGACCTGACATATTACAGCCAGAAAACAACTGAGGATATTTTGCGCACGACCATCTCAAGAGCTTCAGGTTTCGGAACCACTGATATCAACGTAGGTGAATTGGAAAATAAAGGTGTTGAAATCCTTATTACTGGTACTCCGATCCAGGGTCCTGTAACATGGGACGTATCCTTGAACCTTGCTCGCAACAAAAACAAAGTGCTTAAGCTGATTGGTTCATTGACTGAACTTACCCTGGAAGAACCAAGAACCAGGAACGTGTTTATCAAGCACATCGTTGGTCAGCCCTTTGGAACGATTACAGGTCGCGTACAACAGCGGGATGCGAATGGCAATCTTATTTTTGAAGAAAATGGTAGAGCCGTTGCTTCTCCTAATTACGTGCCGATCGGAAATGGTCTTCCTGATTGGACTGGCGGTTTAAACAACTCCATTACCTGGAAGGGAATTAACCTAAGCGCTCTGATCGACTTTAAGTTTGGTGGAGAAATGTTCTCCGGAACAAACAACCGCCTCACACAATGGGGTCTTCACAAACAATCGCTAATCGGTAGAGAGGGTGAGGCACCGCTGCATGTTACAGGTGTGATCAGGAACACAGAAACGCCAATTGACAGAGACCTGACTCCTGACGAGGCAAGAACCTACTGGAACAACGTTGGTGGTGAATCTACCGCTATATCGGATATGTTCATTTACGATGCATCGTTCATCAAGCTGAGACAACTTACGTTGGGCTATAGTCTGCCAAGGACGATGTTAAGCAAGACGCCATTCCAGAATGTAACCATTTCATTTGTCGGCAGAAACCTTGCAATCATCTATAAGGATATTGAAAATGTAGATCCTGAGTCTAACTATTCAGCCAACGCAGGTGCCCAGGGACTCGAGTATTTTGGTTTCCCTTCTACTCGTTCCTATGGATTTAACTTATCTGTCGGGTTTTAATAGTTGTAAAACTAAATGAGTATTAAACTATGAAAATCATAAATAAAATTTTTCTATCAGCGCTGGCAATAGCGGTTCCTATGGCAGGGTGTGATACGGACGAATTGCATAACCGGAATATCAATCCGCAGGCTCTTGGTACCGTTCCAATGGAGTACGTATTTACGGCAGCCCAATTGGGTTCTGCTGCGGGAGGATCCGCCGGTGACAACAGGTATATAGACTGGCGTACCAACATCGGTTTTTGTGGATATGCAATCCAACAGCTTTCAACTGCAACAGGTGGTATTTCACCTGGTGATAAGTACTTCGACAACGTCGAGTCATACAATGCACCATGGGAGTTCATTTACGGCGACCAGTTGAAGAACATTGCTGAAATTCTGAGGCAAACTGGCCCCGATGGATTTGACCAGGGCAAAGACAATCTGAGAAATGCAGCTCGCATCTTGCGTGTTTTCAATTTTCACAGATTGACCGACTACTATGGTAACATTCCATATTCGGAAGCTTTAAAGGGTATCACGGATAAAAATTTCACACCGGCTTACGATCCGCAGCAGGCTATCTATACTGACCTGCTGAAGGAACTCGAAGAAGCAAGTGCAGCTTTAACTCCGTTGGTATCTACGAACAGAAACGATCAGGCATTTGCAGCCGCTGATCTGTTCTATGAAGGAGATATCGCAAAATGGAAAAAGTTTGGATATTCTTTGATGTTAAGATTGGCCATGCGAATCTCCAATGTTGACCTTGCAAAGGCAAATGAGTATGTGGGCAAGGCAGTCGCAGGCGGTGTATTTGAAAGCAACGACGACAACGCATGGGTTGGGATGGCGATTGGTCCAAGTGAATGGACTAACCAAAATGGTATTTCCAGAGCATTTGCTAACGGAGATGGTGGCCAACCGACAACGCTGAGCGCCCGCTTGATTAATGAATTAAAAGGTCCGAACACCGGATCAGTTGCTGACGACGATCCAAGACTTCAGATCTTTTCACGCGGCGTCAATGGAAATAATGATCCATTGATCCAGCGCGGATTGCCTAACGGGATGGATCAGGCAATGATCAACGAAATGGAAGGTGTTCCGGCAAATCCAGGCGTGAATGTAAGCCAGACATTCTCACAAATGAATCTGGAGCTTTTGGATGATGACGATCCATATCTGTTGATGCATTATGCTGAGAGTCAATTCTTGCTTGCTGAAGCAGCGGTGAGAGGTATAGGCGGTGTTAACGCAGGTGATGCCGAAACCTATTACAACAATGGTGTAAGAGGTGCCATGCAGATGTATACTCCATTCGACCAGATAGATAACACGCTGGAGGTTGACGATGCAGATGTAGATGCTTACCTGGCTGCCCGGCCATATTTGTCCGGTGGTACAGAAGCAGAAAAGCTGGAACAAATCGGCACGCAGATGTGGTTAAGCAAGTTCATGAGCTGGTGGGAAGCTTGGGCAGACTGGAGAAGAACGCAATATCCTGTTTTGGTTCCTGTTAACTACCCTGGAAATGTCACTAACGGACAAATTCCACGCAAGTTGAGATATCCTAATCAGGAACCTGCTGTGAATTCAGCAAATTATGAGGCTGGTGCTACGCT
The DNA here is from genome assembly GCA_946478915.1 of uncultured Chryseolinea sp. The sequence continues at coordinate 2,762 of CAMLER010000197.1, read as the reverse complement.
TCCTGACGAACCTACTACCAAGGTTTGGTGGGATGTGAAGTAATCCATTCTAGAATTAATAGAATTAATAAAAAGGCTCCTGATTTTCGGGAGCCTTTTTTATTATCCCATATTTGAGGCAAGAAAATCTCCAACTATTTGTTGTCAGCCTCGTGGACAAACATGCTATACCTCACAAAAAATACCAGGCATTAAAAATTGTGCTTCCCTCAGATAAGTTGTTAGGCCTGAAGTCTGGTCCAAATCGAAACTTCCGCATTAAGCTTCCTAGCCCCGTAATTTTAAAAAATGCCCAGTGACGGATAAGTTTACCATTCATTTCACAACGAATAACCCTTCCCCATTCGAACCCATATAAGCGCCCCAGGTTATATCCTTTTTCATCTTCACCCCCATATCAATTCTTTTAACACGCATACCTAAAAATGATAACAGATCTCCACGGTGGTAGTACTGACAATGTATGAGATCCAAATAACCGTCGTTATCCAAGTCGCCTAGCCATGGCGTAGTGAAGACGTTCTTGAACCCAGCGGTCTGATCGATCACCTGAAAAGAATGGTTACTAAAATCAATACTGATGAGCTTATTCTCAATCTCCACTGGCGACTTGCCGGCAAATCCTAAAGCGCAATCGAACTCATTAATACTAATTATTGCTTCGTCATAACCATCGTCGTTCAGATCATAAACGACCGGTGACGAAAAACCCGTACATCCCATGGAATCAAGGTATGCGATCTCGCCGTTCCTGCCATCCAGCATTATCTGTAATGTGCCGGTGCTGTTGGGCCATTGCCCCTTGCTGACAAATGTGAAAAAATCAGGAACCTCATCATCTGTAAATTTACCAACGGCAAAGCTATTGCTCGACTCTGTATTAGCGATGTTTCTGGTCCAAAGCAATTTGTGATCACGTCCATCTATGGCGAATGCAGTACTTCCGTGTGAGATTGCAATGACATCGTAATATCCATCGCCATTAATGTCCGCCATTACAGGGGGTGCAATAAAACCGTGTCCCTTTTCAGATGCAATTACCTTCGCGTTTCGCAGGTTCCTGCTCGTAAGATCCGAAAGCGTAGCTTGATACAAGTTCCCGGAAATAGTCTCGCCACCCGTCCCGAAGATGATGAAATGTTCCCTTTCGCCCGGCTGGACAAAGCACAACGGTGACATATATGATTCTTTTCCGTCCGGCATGGTGTCAGCGGCCAGGATAGATCCGGATTTGCTATCAAACACCATCAGTACTGCCGGAAATCGGTTCACTTCTGAATGGGGATCTGCTTTCGAATTGCCTCCATTGACCGTCAACAGATCTGGAATGCCGTCGTCGTTCTGATCGGGCACAAGAATACTATTGTTAAAATTGAATCGCGCATATTTCAAGATTGAGTCGTTCTTGTGATCATCGTATAAATATTCCCAAATGACCTTACCCGATGTTCCATCCAGGGATTTGAAGTGAGGTGAGCGCCCACCGATAAAGACATCTTTGACGCCGTCGCCATTCACATCACAAAATGTCGCTGCTCCGTAAACCTGATCTGGAGCTTCCTGTTCCCAAAGAGTGTTGCCGGTCTTTCCGTCAATCGCCAGAATTCCCTTCGTACTTCTTTGATATTCATTTGCACCTGCTCCCATTACAATATCAAGAACGCCATCGCCATTGAGATCTACCGTTCGGGGGGATGACTGTGAACCAATTTTGAAAAGATTAATATCCCAGACAAGTTCGGGTTTCCTCTTTTGTGCACAGCCGCCGAAAAACAAGAATAGTGTTAAAGGCAAAAAGTGTAACCTAAGAAATTTATCGACCATCAACCAATAGGTGTTGAAATACCCTAAGGTATTATAAAGATTGGAACTTTGAATTAACGGATCTCGAATTCTTTTGTACGGAATTCCTGATTGGTGAGGACGCTGAACTTATTATTCGTGAATTCCATCCGCGGACGCTGCGGTTTAGCGCCAACTTGATTCTGTGCGCTGTTGGATAATCCGTGCGCCTCCAAAGTTCGTTTTTACCGCAGGGTACGCTGAGGCAACTACACGCCGAGGCCGCTGAGAAAGGAATCAAATATTTTTTTGCTGACACCTTCGTGAAAGAAAATTTTAGAAGAGTTTACTCCGCGGACGCTGCGTGAATTCTCTCGGTCCTTTGCGGTTAAGAGCAATCTTGATTCTGTGCACGCTGTCGGATAGTCCGTGCGCCTCCAAAGTTTCTTTTTTACCGCAGGGTACGCTGGGGCAAATACACGCCGAGGCCGCTGTGAAGGGAATCAAGACTTTTTTTGCTGACACCTTCGTGAAAGAAATTTCAGAAGAATTACTTCGACGCTCTGCATGAATTTCCTCCCGTGAACCTTGCGGTAATATAATATTAGGAAGAATCTTCTCCAGAAGTACTTAAATTACTGCTACACTCATACCTCATCCAAATGAAAAAATACTGCCTGTTGATACTTCTATTAGCTACATGTGCCACACTTTCTGCACAGGTTAGTATCAATTATCCGACAAGCGTTCGCGGAATCGAATTGTGCATAACGAAAATAAGAGAGCGGCTTATCGACAACAATTATCAAATCGCACCCGCCAATATGAATAGCTTAGATTTTTCGATAAACATGGTCCTCGATAAAACCAAAAACATACAACCTGAGGGTTATTCGCTGGAAAAAAGTAACAAGACAATCACCATTCGCGCGAGTGACGAATCAGGGATTCGATATGGTGCGATAGCGCTTGCGGAACAG
>CAMLER010000196.1 GCA_946478915.1 uncultured Chryseolinea sp. | reverse complement strand
GGCCTCGCTATTGTACATCATCATTCCCGGGACAACCCATTGAGCAATACACATAGCGCCAAATAATATGAAAACGAATTTATTCATATTCCCTTCTTTCTTTTTTGAAGCATATAATAATTTGCAATGAAAAATCCCGCGCCGATTGCAATGAATAGAAGTCCCCGAACAACAAAACTGAAGTTGGTGTCAAAGAAACGGCAGCCGATCAAGACAGAGATGATAACAAGGCCGTAATTCAAAATTCCAAGATGATTTTGTTGAGCTCCGTCGTAGATGGTGTGAACAGCCACCAGCAAAATCAACAAATTGACCAATACTTGCGCAGAAAGTGGTGAGCCAGAACCGACGAAGAATAACACAATCAGCAATAGAAATGCATACGACTTCGAATTAATCTCTTTCCAATTTTTTATTTGGACAAGCCTGGTCAGAAGAATCAGTGAGGCGATGGTGAGAAAAATAGAAACAATAACTTCTGGTTGACTGAATAGGTCGTTGAAAATTCCAGGAAGTTCTTCCCAATACCACCTAAAGCTTAACGTCAATAGTAAAATAATTACGCCGAGGCTTCCACACACGAGGTACGCGTTTCCGAGAATTCGATGCGAGGCAAACAGCCTGAACTGCCCCATCATCACAAAGCCGCTGAACAAACTCATGTATGCGATCATCATATATTCCGCGCTGTCGTCTGCAAATACGCCCAGGCATATCGTTATAGACAGCACGAGAAACCAGGAATGAAAGTGGAAAAAGTTATTTCTTACATTTTGGCGTATGTATTCCAGGTAATAAAATGGTAGAACCAGCAAAAGCAAGATCCAATAGGCCGCAGCGTTAGTGTTGGGGTAATTGAAATACCCTACTTCGCAGGCATACCAGGTAATTCCAAGAATGACCAACAACGATGAGAATGATGATCGCAGTACATAAGCGATAGGTAAAGACAAACACATCCACGTAAGAAGGAAGCCACTGAGCTCACCTTCGATATTGTAGACCTGGCTGATAATAGAGATGCTGATCGCTATGGCGAAAAATAGAAATGAACCTGCGGCTTCGCGCCATGCAACAACGTCCGGTTTCTTAACGAGCACATAGCCCGCCAGCACCTGTGCGGCCAGCAACGGGAATGATCCCACCGCGAGCTTGACACCTTTGGACAATTCATCCCAATTGTGAGCGAGAATAAGAACGATACCAAGACCGACCAGCAACGAACCTAAGATGGCAAAAACCACGAAGAGCCTATTGGAAGATTGACTTGGCTGAGTTCTGTAATATTCCTTTATTTTTTGTGCGGTCTCCTCAGTAATAACCTGGGCATGTATCAAGTGGCGCAGCTCATTTAATATTTGCTTGCTCATAGGCGTGAGACAAAAGTTCTAACCGGTGAACGTTCAAGTTAAGAACTTTAGAATAAAAAAGACTGCCCTGTCAGAGCAGTCTTGTTTCCTTTGTGATGTGCGTATGAATTACTTCGAAAATGTATATGCCATCACAGTGTTGGCGTTAAACGTAGGGACAAACAACGTCTTTGTCTTAGGGTCATATTCAATATCTGCGGCGCTTAACTTCTCATTCCGGGTATCCAATAACTTTTTTGATTCCCCTTTAGCATTTACATAGGCAACCTCTCCATGCCAGCTCGATACCAGGTATTCGTTGTTACCTACAGGAACGATGCCATCAGCACCCTCAGCAGTATTGGTGACTTTCGTAAGCTTTTTATCTTTTGAGAGTGTGAAATTGGAACCGGACGGGAAGTCCACAACATATAATCCGTTTCCTGTGGCGAGCAGCCCGTTAACACCCCCTATTTCCTGACTTTCAAAATAGACCTCTGCCTTTCCACCTTTCACCACATGAATTTTTCCGGTGTTACTATCGGATACATATACGTTGCCCGCCTTGTCAACCGTAACATCATTAAGGAATTTGGCGCCTTCAATATCCAGGGTTCCCGTTATTTTTCCGGTGGTAATATCTATCGTTACGAGCTTTGAGATATCGGCAACATAAAGGTTATTCTTGAACAGGCCCATCCCTTTAGGAGCATCCAATCCGGTTGCCCATTTCAGATTTTTGATTTTACCATCCAGTGTCACCTGCGAAATGAAGCCGTTCCCGTCTTTGTTCTCTGGAGTACCATCGATCGAAGACACATACAGTACATTGTTCTTGGAATCCAGTAGCACAGACTCCGGAACCTTTAAAGAGGCCTCCGTTGTCCATTTCAAGGTTAAAGTTTGGGCTGAAAGTGTGATCGCGCTCAGGCAAAGAAAACAGGTTATCAATCTTTTCATTGTTTAGTTTTTTAATGGTTCTGCTAAAATAACAGGGAAGTGTACACGAAGGTTGAAAGTAACTAAATCGGCACCGCTTTTTTTGTGGAAGGGAGATTTCGCCCTAATGAAAGAGGCTTGAATTAAATCTTGATTAATCCCACTTTGTTATCCAGCAGAATGTTTATCCAGGTATCCAAGGGACTGAACTATTATATATTGCTGGAATACATCTATTCCTTATACCTATACCCTTTTTTAGTGCCTCTACAGGATATGATCAATTAGTTTAAACCTTTTATATTATTTTCGGGAATTCAAATAACCCCCTAGATATGTATACAGGCTTATTACATACCCATTCCCTTCTTCGTTATTTTATTCTGATAGCACTGGTTGTAGTTATTGTCAAAGGGATCATGGGACTAATCAACAAGCAACCCTATGGCAAATGGGATAATAAGCTTGGACTATATCTTTTCATATTCACGCATATGCAATTGCTGGTGGGCCTTATCCTTTATTTTATGAGCCCGTTCGTGAAATTCGGATCTGAAACCATGAGCGACAGAGTTACGCGCTATTGGACAGTCGAGCATATTTTCTCCATGCTAATTGCAGTCGTGTTGATCACCCTGGCTCGGACAACGTCGAAAAAGATGACAAATGACGCAGACAAGCACAAGAGAATGGTCATCTTCAATTTTGTAGCCCTCGTTGTCATACTTGCTATGATTTGGCTCAGCGGAAGGCCGCTACTTTAGTTTCGATAAAAATATTAATCCTATTTTGTCAAGTTAAATTTCTAAGGGCTCTTACTTTTAAGCGCATGGGCAAAACGACTCAAAATTGTTTACATATCCAAATTTTGGTTTTGAACCTGATCGGGACTATAAGTCCGTTGGTTTTGAGAAAACAAAATTTTTCGAAGTGACGTACTCCGGCATTGCCGACAGGCAGCTAGCTTTGCGTCGATTGCCTCCTGACGCTCACCTACATACAACGAGCAATAACTGAACGTCCGATTTAGAATTTTTTTTCTACAGCCTTTGCGCCATAGCGCCTTCGCGGTAATAAAGTCTATCCATCATTGAAATAAAGAACTGCCGGTGAATATCAAGATTCCGCTAAAAAATTATCATCGCCTTATTTCACTTTTACACCCGCTTCAACCTTTTGCCAGGTAATTTGACAAGGACGATTATTAGTTCTTATTTCCTTCGAATAGTGCAGCCGACCGGCCTCACATCATTCGTCTCAATTTTCTGATTTGCAAGCATGATGTCAATGGCATCTTTCAAATATGCCTGTCGAACGTCGCTTGCTACCTGGGGATTATCATCAATAGCACCCTTGTATACGACCGAAAAATTTCCGCCATTGTTTTTTAACAAGTACGCTGACGGTGTTTTTGAAGCGCCCAATTGTTGCATAAGGGTTTGCTCCTTGTCAGCGAGGTAAGGGGTTGTGAGGCCGAGTTGTTTCGCTTTTCTAACCATGTTATCTGGTGACTCGACTGCATCAACATTTGAATTTACCAATAGCACAGGCACCTTGTCGCTATAGGATTTTGAGAGCGAAACGATTCGTCCACGATAGTGCTCGTCATAAGCACATGCGTTGCTGGTAAAAATAATTACCAAGCCAGAGCAAGTAGGATACGTTTCCAATGAAACCTTCGAATCGGTGATTACGTCGGTTAGCGAAAAATCGGCCACTACTTGGGATTGTGCCCTCAAAGTGCCGGTTATCAAAAATATTGCGATTAAAAATCTATTCATGTTCGGCGGTGTAAACCATAACAAAGCTAGGATAAACTAAATAACGCATGCGTATAATGCTCTGGTTATCCCCAATAATCAACTTCCCTGTAATATTCCCCTCATCTTTTCGCTGAAATGGTTGAATGAACATGTTTTCAGCAAAAATTAAGTCCTTTCTTCCATGCATTTTAATCATGCTTTCTTTCGCGCACCAATAAATACAATGCTTAACTAAATCGTTGTCTAAATCTTCCAATTCTTCAGCATGGTGAATTCGCTTTGCTATTCGTAACAATTTCTCCTTGGGTTGCTCAAGGTCGATCCCAACGGATCTATTCCGGTCTACTAATGCCGCAGCATAAGGAAATGAATGACTGAGCGACAGCTGAAGATTTGACATGCGTGGAAAAGGTTTGCCAAATTGATCTTTCGCGATCCCATGGAATTCAACATTAAGTGCTCCCAGCACATTTTTCGCCGCCACTCTTCCTGCCAGCCATTCCAGCCGTTTTTGAGAATTCGTGATACCTTCGGGCTCATCTTCAACACCATTTAATTCACTTTGAAGCGTTGCCTCTTCCTCCGTGATAAGCCAAAGAGCCCAGGCCCGATCAGTTTCAATTACGATTTTTTCCAATGGCATTTGGTATGTCTGGCTTAATCACTCAATTTTGACAAAATAAGTGAATGTTGGGGAATAGGTAAGAGGGAATAATAGGTAAGAGGGAGTAAGAAATAGGAAATAGTGCGAGATCCCTTATGCTTAGCCTTACATTGCAAACTTTCGTGATAGCGGAGGTGTTCTGCTTCTGAATAAATTGATGTCAAAAGTACAGGTAGAAAAAATACATACGTTAACAGGACACCGCGATTGCGTATACACGTTGGTGCCCTCTGCTGATGAAGCCATATTTTTTTCCGGCTCCGGCGACGGTTTGGCGGTGATGTGGAACTTGAATGATCCGGAAACAGGGGCTGTCATCGCCCAATTACCGAATTCTATTTATGCCATGCATCACCACAGGCTGACGGATAATCTAATCGTAGGACATAATTACGACGGAATTCATGTCCTGGACTGGAAGAATAAAAAAGAATTGCGTTCGTTACAATTAACAAAGGCCGCGATCTTTGATATACAATCATCAGGAGACGATCTGTACGTTGGTACTGGCGAAGGTGCTTTGATCAAAGTGGATGCAAATGCCTTGCGTATTGCAGGTACTGTTCAACTATCCACAAAGAGCGCACGGACAATTGCAATCAATGATGAACAAGGTGTAGCTGCGGTGGGATATAGCGATCACCACATTCGCATTTTTGATCTCGACACGTTGGAGCTTAAGCATGCATTTCCGGCGCATGCAAATTCTGTTTTTACATTGCAGTATACGCCGGACAAAAAATTTCTGCTAAGCGGCTCTCGCGATGCGAGGCTGAAAATGTGGGATGCTTCAAACAAGTACGAACAGGTTTCAGAAGTAGTCGCTCATATGTATGCCATTAATCACATCGCTTTTAGCCGGGATAGTAAACATTTTGTAACTTGTAGCATGGATAAGAGCATCAAAGTGTGGGATGCTGCGGAGCTTAAGCTTCTGAAAGTGATAGATCGTTCGCGACATGCGGGCCACGGGACTTCTGTCAACAAAGTATTGTGGACCGGTCACCAGGGCCTGTTGCTGAGCGCCAGTGACGATCGCACTATTTCTGTTTGGAATATTAATTTTGAAAAACAACACGTATGAGAATTACGCCTCTTGACATACGACAAAAAACCTTTGAAAAAAACTTTAGAGGTTATGAAAAAGATGAAGTGAATGCATTTCTTCTCACCCTTTCACAGGAGTGGGAACGGGTGCTTGATGAAAATAAGGAAGCCCGGATAAAGCTTGAGGCTACTGAGAGAGAGGTTAGCAAACTTCGCGAAGTTGAGAGTTCGCTGTATAAAACCCTGAAGACTGCGGAAGACACCGGCGCGAATGTGATAGATCAGGCAAGGCGGACAGCTGAACTACACTTGAGAGAATCGCAGCTGAAGGCAGACGCGTTGATCAATGAAGCAAAACTCAAGGCAAGAGATACGATCGAGGAATCCGATACACGCGCTCGTGAAATATTAGAAGAGATGGAGGACAGATTAAAAATTCTCGTGGAGAGCTATAAGAAGATGCAAACTCTGCGCGAAGATTTATTGGCTGACCTCAGACACCTTGGCTCGGATGTTCTTGACAGGGTTGAACGCTCCCGGGCAATGGCTAAGGATTTTGATCCGGACAAGCATCTTGCTCTCGCAAAGAAAGAGGCAAAGCGTGTCGCATTCCCTAACCATACCGATGCTGAAGCAACTTCAGCACCTAACACTGAAGCAGACGTCAAGGAAGATACTCAACCCGTGATGGTAGAGGAGCAGCCAAAAAAAGCAAAGAAATCTTTCTTTGATGAAATAGGATGATCGGAAGAATCGCCCTTCAGGGTCTTGAGTTCCATGCCTTTCATGGCGTCTATCCGCACGAGCGCGAATCTGGAAATTGGTTTGAGGTAGATATCGCTGTCGAAACCGACTTCTCGCTTGCAGCAGCAACGGATGAGCTGGTTGGCACCGTCAATTATGAAACATTATTCAAAATTGTAAAGGACGAAATGGAACAGCCTTCGAAACTGCTCGAAACGGTGGCGGAGAAGGTGGCAGTGGACGTGCTCGCAACTTTTTCAAATGTAATTTCTGTTGAGTTTACGATCTCCAAACTTAATCCACCTATTGGGGGTAAGTGTAAAAAAGCTACGGTAAGTTTGCTGAAGAGGCGTTAGTGTTTATTTTCTTGCTGTCTTTCGTTCTCAACAAAAACAAACCCCTGGCCGGCATCCCCTTCATAAAAATCTACTTCTTTTCCAATTACATACATCGTGTGCTTTTTATCTACCAATACCATAATGTTGCATACGGAATAAACCTGGTCGGAATCTTTCTGCTTGTCAAAACCAATGAGAAGGGAAACACCACATCCACCGCCTTTTACCCCTACTCTTAAGCCGTAATCAGGAGGTATGTTTTTCGTGGCCATAATTCTGACAATCTCCTGGACGGCTTTTTCTGAAATTGTAACTGGACAGGAAATCTCAAACATTCGCGCAAAGTGATTTGATGCCAAAATTATTTAAATTTCAAAAATAATGTGTGAATAAGTTCTATGGATGCAGTTATAGAGTTCATAAAGATTTTGGTCCCCGCCTCCATTGTATTATACGGAGCCTACCTTTTGGTCAGAATGTTTATTCAAAAGGAAATTAATCTGAAGAAGCTGGAGGTTCGCAGCAAAAGTATCGAAACGCTGCTGCCTAACAGATTGCAGGCATATGAGCGCATGGCACTTTTTTTGGAACGGATTTCGCCACAAAACTTGTTGGTAAGACTGAGCACGACAGGTATGACATCCAAGGAGTTCCACCAGTTATTATTGAGCGAAATCCGCAATGAGTACAACCACAATGTGGCGCAACAAGTCTACATGAGTGAGGATGTGTGGAATTTAATCAAGAACGCCAAAGAAGACCTTATCCTAAGTATTAACGATGCTGCTGGCGAAATGAGCATGGAATCTACGAGTTTAGACCTATCAAGAAAAATTTTTGAAAAATCTATCAACAAGCAAGTCGATCCAATTTCGCACGCCCTAACCGAATTAAAAAAGGAAATTCAACAAACATTTTAGATATGCAAATTAACGCACTTGATAATCGTTTTTTCCAGGCTGCATTGCAAAAGGCCTCACGAATTTTGGGAAAGCCTGGCCGGATACTGATGTTGCTTACAACCTTGGGGAGAAAAGTTGCACAAACAAATTTTACCAAGGCCGATGGAGCCCAGGTGAAAGAACAGTTCTTTACACTCGGCCGCCTGCTTCGCGCTTACGCAAGCGGTGATTACCGAACAATCCCATGGAAAAGCCTTTTGCTTATCGTGGCGGCCATATTGTATTTTATAAACCCTATCGATGTCATTCCGGATTTGTTGCCAATCATTGGCGTGTCCGATGACTTTGCAGTTCTGTTCATGGTTTATAAATCCATCGGTTCGGATATCGAAAAATTTCTTGAGTGGGAAAAGTCAAAGACTATTATCATATCATGAAAACTGCCGTGGTCGCAGGCGGCACCGGACTTATCGGAAAGCAACTTCTTAAGCTTCTGCTTGCATCTGATCGGTATAGAAAAGTAATTGGCTTAACCCGAAGCGACCTCATCTCCCATCCGAAGCTGGTCCAGGTTAAAACAGATGGA
>CAMLER010000195.1 GCA_946478915.1 uncultured Chryseolinea sp. | reverse complement strand
ATTGGCGATGTCAATTTGTCCCCGGCTGATGTTGATGGTGCCGGTGTGCAGACCCAGTACTTTCTTGCCTGTCCAGTTTACGGTACTGCTTTCTTTCTGAATTTCAAAGGTAGCCATGTCATTTTTGTTTTGGTGAATGAATGGCACAAAGTTGACTGGAAGACAAGATCAATACGAGGATGTGCCTCACAGGTTTTTTGTGAGGTAGATCACTTTTCCGAAGCGCTGAACCGGCTCAATGTTTCGCGCGTGACACCGAGGTATTGGGCGATGAGGCGTTTTGGGACTTTTTGAAAAAGTTGTGGGTATTGTTCGAGGAGTTTGTCGTACCGTTCCTTGGCGCTGATACTCATCAACGACAGGATTCGCTGCTGCAAGGCGACGTTTCTCCGGTTGGTTTTCTTTCGGAAGAAGTGTTCGACCTTGTGCATTTCGGCGCACAGCTTCTCCCTGTTTTTATAGGAAAGGCAAAGCAGCTCGCTGTCTTCGATACAATCTATGTTTACCGTCGCATTTTTTTGAAAGTAGTAGGCTTCGTAGTCTGTTATCCACCAGTCGGGGAGCCCGAACTGGATGATGTGTTCTTTGCCGCTTTCGTCGGTTTGGTACGATTTCAGGCAACCCTTCAGGACAAAGAAGTCGTCGTGTACAGGTTGTCCTTCCTGTACAGCAAACTGGTGTTTCTTCAATTTCCTGTAAACAAAGTGCGAGTTGATGTATTCAAACTCATCGTCTGTGAGGGCGATGATCTTTTCCATTTGCTGGCGAAGGGAGGCTGGAGAAGACATTTTTTATCGAATGCAGGACGAGTATAATCCTTTAGCGAGAGACTTGCAAAAGGCGGGGTAAGGGATGATCTTCCAGGAGAAAGGATGGTCTCATGCCCAGAAATGCTTGAATACAATTAATTCTGTAAATACTTCCAGCAATTTGATAACAAAATATGAGTCATGCACCGTTAATTTGAATGGAAAGTTGACAAGGAATCTCAATTATGATCCAACTGGAAAGAGCAACGTACCTCGGGAACAACCGAAGATCATTTTCCCTGGATGGAATTGCTGTAACCGAAACTGAATACACCGAAAAAGTTTCGGAGGGCTGGCATTATCATGTCAACAATCATATCAGCTACATCTTGCAAGGTGGCAACCGTGAGCAGCGAAAAAATCATGAAGAGCAGATCCTCCCCGGAAATTTACTGATTTATCCAGCCGGTCTGTTGCACAGGAATCTAAACACTGCCCACCCTTCGAAAAATATTAACATTGAGGTAGATGATAAATTTCTACGTCACCACGATCTCAAATTCTCAGTGTTATCGCCTGCTCACACTAAATTTCTTGTGTTGAAGGTGTACAAGGAATGCCTGATCAACGACAATGATTCAGAAACTTCGATAAAAGCATTGTTACTTAATACATTTGAACATCTCCACGGAAAAAGCGAACGCATTTCACCAAAATGGGCTGCGCAAATTGATGAGGTCCTCCGTGACCGTTGGAATGAAAATGTTTCATTAGCTGAATTGTCTAATGAACTAGATCTTCACCCGGTAACTATTTCGAAAAGTTTCCCAAAATACTTCCGTTGTACTTTGGGTGAATATTCCCGGAAGATCAAGATCGACAAAGCTGTTTCATTGATCAAGAATTCCATGAAATCACTCACAGAAATTGCGCTTGAATGTGGGTTCTTCGATCAAAGTCATTTTATAAGAGCTTTTAAAGATGCAACGGGGTTTACTCCAACGGAGTACCGGCGCTTGTAGCTTTGCGCATAGCCAATCCGTGTCAACATCACATGATGACCCGAAAATATTTCATGTCTGACGGGCACTATATATTCTACGGGTTCCATTCTTCTGCCAATATTCCATGCCTGACGGCACTCACCGTCGCCTCCTTCAATTTTTCTACGATATGTCGTCCCTAAAGGGACTTCGGGACGATTATCATTCCTTATTTCTAATGACGTGCTTCCCAATGCAGCCAATGGTAACTCTAATCTACAAAGGTCGTGGCATTCAAAACTTATGGGCCATTATTTTAGGTCAAGAAAGGTTCAAAGCACACTGAGCGGAGTCCCGCTAGGGACGACATATTGGTAGAAATAATAACGATATACATCACGAGTCCCGTAGGGACGACATACAAAAACATGCCTTCTTGAACGAAAAAAAGGCTCACGGACGGAAAGGCACATTTATTCGCTCTCAAGACTAATTATCAATAACCCTGCAAATTCGGACGTTAATGGACTGACCTGCCCGCTAATCTAGCGTAATCAAAATTCTTTTAACGCAGCTAATTTCATACAATTTTGGTAACGACCGGTTTGGCAATTTTGAATTAAAAAAATGCAAAAAACCATGAGACTTTCAATTGCCTTATGTATTATCTCACTTTTAACAACCCTTCATCTATATGCCCAAGTCCCTTCTTCTCGCGAGGTAGAGAGTGCAATTCAGAGTATTTCAGAAATCATAAAACGCAAATACGTATTCCCAACTAAAGGCCAGGAGATCAGCAAGCATCTGTTGCATGAATCCAAAAAAGGCACCTTCAAGAATGTCGAAAGTTGGAAAGCACTTGATTCGATCGTTACAAAAGTGCTGCGAGATTTCAGTAATGATGGACACTTATTCGTGAAATACAATCCGACGAAAGTGCAGGAACTCTTAGCCGTAAAGAAAGACGCTCAAGATGAACAGACTTATAACTCATTCTTCTATGGTGAGGAAGCCGTGAGAAATAATTTCGGATTCAAAGAGGTAAAAGTTCTTGAAGGAAACATCGGATACATCAAGCTGTCCAACATCAATCTCTCAGAAAAAAGCCTGCCGATACTCTTTGGATCCATGAAATTTGTCGCAAACACACAGGCGCTAATTATCGATCTTCAGCATAACAGTGGTGGTGGAAGTGCAATAGGGGATGTATTTGAAAGTTATTTCCTACCGAAAGAAACGCCCCTTCTCGAATTTAAAAATCGCGAGGGTGAGAATCATATTTCCAAAACAGTATCATGGCTTCTTGAGCCAAAATATGAAAAGCCACTGTATATTATGATCAACCGCGGCACCGTTTCAGCAGCTGAAGCCTTTGCTTTTGCATTGCAGTCAAGGAAGAGAGCCATCATAGTTGGCCAGCGCTCTGCCGGCGCCGCGCACATGAATTCTTGGTATCCCGTTAATGAACATCTCTTTGTTTCAGTATCAACAGCCGCGCCTACACTTCCGGGAACAGAAATCACCTGGGAGCAAGAGGGAGTTCAGCCTGATCATGTGGTCGAAGTTGGACAGGAGATAGCATATATAACGAGCCTTATTAAAGAAGAAAAAAGGTAACTCGAAAATCGGCGGCGTTTGTGTTTTAATGACTGTGTTCGGCATCCCGAGCATAACGCTTCATATCGGGTGCATGGAGTTAGAGCGCATATATTACCTCTCTTGGTTATCAAATCATGTCTATTGCGTTTTGTTAATCCCCAATGCCGAGGGCAGATCGCAAATCATTCCGGCGAAACTGTTTTCACCTCATAATTCACACTATGCTTCCGCGGCTTTATTGGCCTCCCTGCTACATTGGCATAGGCGTGCGTAAAGGCAGCGCCAAAATATAAAATAAGCGAAGAGTAAAAGATGAATAACAGAATGAAAAGAACAGATGCGAAGGCACCAAAGATGGTCACCATGCTGCTGTAATTGAGTAGATATCCGAGGATCCATTTCCCAATGGTAAATAATACGGCGGTAAGCAGTCCGCCTACTATAGCAACCTCCCAATGCACAATGGCATCGGGTAAGATTTTATACACGATGGTGAACCATGCTGTGACAACCAGGATAGAGAAAAATATATTTACAGTCCGTATGAGAAAGGTGTCGACGCTGGGAATAAGTTGCTCAAGGTATCCCTGGAGAAAGGCTACAGATGTATCCAGTAAAAGAGAAATTATAAAAATAAAACCGATCGACAGGATGAGGAGTATAGCGATCGATCGCTCTCGCAGCGTGTATTTTATTCTTCTGGAAGTACTTTTGCGTATACGCCAGAGTTGGTTGATAGCCTTCTTGATGATATTTAGCAAATTGGTAGCGACGAACAGCAAGAAAATAAAGCCGCCAACGGTGATGTACCAGTCACCTGCGACGGATTTAACATTTCCAACGATAGTTTGTATTTGTTCAGATGTTTCGGCGCCAAAAACCCTTTGCAATGGTTGAAATAGGGATTCGGAAATTTTGCTATTTCTGAAAATCATGCTTAGGATACTGGCGAGAATAACCATAATTGGTGCCAGCGAAAATAAAGTGAAGAACGCGGTTGCGCTGGCGAGGATAAGGGGCTCGCTTCGTCTTAACTGCACGAATGCATTTTTAAAAATGGTCGTTATTTGTTTTGGTTTCACTGCCATGACCCTTAATTTATGATTGAATAATACGGTCATTTGTGCATTTTTATTGTTAACAACGGCGCGCGCGTTTCTTCTACGGTAATATAAATAATCTGTGCAACGGGATGCGTAAATGAGTTCAACCCCATTCGAGGTTGGTTGTTCGAGCGTGCTATACCCCGGATTCTTAGTGCGCACTTTGATGATCGATAAGTCCGATTTGCATATAGTATAACCTTATCGCAGGATAGCCAGTGATTGCTGAATCAAGCGGCTATGGTTTGGGTAATTTTCTTATGTAAGACTTCATTGTGATGAGAGAACTAGTTCAAACTTTTTCTCATCAACGGTGTTCATCCCCTTCAATGGATCAACGATTGTTCAACACCTTTCCGGGTTGGTTCTCAAGCGCGACTATACCCCGGATAACTTTTTTTGGGTCACCGGACGTCACCCGGCGCTATTCACGTTGAATGCCCTTCGGAATTCTTAGTGCGAGCTAATTTGTCAACACGCACAAAACAATTTCAACTGAAACTATGATCGTAAAATTTTTTCCATTTTTCGCCCCTTCGCTAGTTCATCCACCAGCTTATCGAGATACCTTGCTTGTTGTGTCAACGGATTTTTGATTTCTTCTACCCGATAACCACAGATAGCGCCCGTGATGAGCCGGGCATTCGGATTTATTTTCGCACGCTGAAAAAATGTTTCAAAGGTCACTCTTTCGTTTATTAGCTCTTGTAATTTCTTGCTATTAAAACCCGTCAGCCATTCTATGACCTTGTGCAACTCTTCCTTCGTCCTGCCCTTTTTCTCTACCTTCTCAACGTACATGGGATAAACCGAAGCGAATATCATTTTGGCAATGCGCTCGTCATGTGTTTTCGTATCTTTCATCGAATGAGTTTAAATCTTAGATCCTAAGATAACGTTGTTTGTTGAAATATATTAACCAAAGCCGCCGGCAGTGCGAAGGGGTTGTATTTTGGGTCCATTAGAGGAAGAACAAGGCGATTGAAAATCTTTTTTAATATTGAATATGTCGTCCCTGACGGGACTCTGGTTACCTCATTTTCGATTTCTACCGATATGTCATCCCTAAAGGGATTCAGACTGGTGCCAGCGCATCGCTAGGAATCATCACATGCAAATTAACCATTTGATGAAAACAAGCAACGGTATGGCTGGACGTCAATGTTTGAAAAAAATAACATTGATGTCCTTGCGAAAAGGGTACTCCCACCAAAGATGACTTAGGTACAGCCAACATAATCCCGTCAGTGACGACAAGTGGTAGAGAAAATCCGTGGTACAATAGAAGTCCCGTCAGGGACGGCATATCGGTAGAGATAATAAAGCGTTGCTCCAGAGTCCCGCTAGGGACGACATATCGGTAGAAGATAAAAGCCCGATGCTCCAGAGTCCCGCTAGGGACGACATATTGGTAGAAATCAAAAGGGACATATCGGTAGAAAAAGAAATTCCACGATACGCGTGACACGAATATTCTTCGGATCAACCGGAATGAAATGTTTATTTATTTGACGCTGGCTTCATTCAGTCAAATTGGTTTAACAATGCAGCGCTGAATGTCGTCAATTGAAGAATTAAAAGAAATTAAGAAACACCATCCGTTACGTAATCCACGGACTTGAAGATGAATCGCTCATCATAATCAATTTCAAACTCTTCCAATAGATTCTTGTATTCTTCGAAAAAAGTTTTCTTTTTATGATGCTCCTCCTGATTTCTTATATATTGAATCACGGTGGGCACCTCAGACTTGCAATAAGAAAAAGCACCATATCCCTCTTGCCATGAAAAATGTTCTTTAATAAATCCCATTTCGTTGATCCATTTTGAGGAAGCGCCTTTAATATCCTGCATTAAGTCTGAAAGTGATTGTGAGGGTCTCATTCCAAAAAAGACATGCAGATGATCAGGCATTCCATTAATTGCCAGCATCTTGTGCTTGTTCTGCTGAACGACTCCGGTGATGTATTTGTACAATTCATCCTTCCAGACAGGGCGGATGATGCAGTCTCTGTTTTGAACAGCAAAAACTGCCTGAATGTGTATTTGAGTGAAGGTATTTGCCATAAGCTTTGCGCGTTTAAAAGTAGCTGTAGTTACAAGGTCCTTCTCGGAAGGTCAAATAATTAATAACCGGTTTTCCTTATATTTTTTCGAGGTCTCATTCCTGTCTCCATGACCGGGCGACCGGGCCATGAAAATCTTAAAATATTGAATATGTCGTCCCTGACGGGACTCTGATTACCTCATTTTTCTATTTCTACCGATATGTCATCCCTAACGGGATTCAGACTGGTGCCAGGTCATCGCTAGGAAACATCTAAGGAAATTAACCAATTGATGAAGACAAATAACGGTTTGGCTGGACGTCAATGGTTGAAAAAAATAACATTGATGTGCTTTGCGAAAAAGTACTCCCACTAAAAATGACGTTAGGTACAGCCAACATAGTCCCATCAGTGACGACAAATGGTAGAGAAAATCCGTGGTACAATAGAAGTCTCGTCAGGGACGGCATATCGGTAGAGATAATAAAGCGTTGCTCCAGAGTCCCGCTAGGGACGACATATCGGTAGAAGATAAAAGCCCGATGCTCCAGAGTCCCGCTAGGGACGACATATTGGTAGAAATCAAAAGGGACATATCGGTAGAAAAAGAAATTCCACGATACGCGTGACACGAATATTCTTCGGATCAACCGGAATGAAATGTTTATTTATTTGACGCTGGCTTCATTCAGTCAAATTGGTTTAACAATGCAGCGCTGAATGTCGTCAATTGAAGAATTAAAAGAAATTAAGAAACACCATCCGTTACGTAATCCACGGACTTGAAGATGAATCGCTCATCATAATCAATTTCAAACTCTTCCAATAGATTCTTGTATTCTTCGAAAAAAGTTTTCTTTTTATGATGCTCCTCCTGATTTCTTATATATTGAATCACGGTGGGCACCTCAGACTTGCAATAAGAAAAAGCACCATATCCCTCTTGCCATGAAAAATGTTCTTTAATAAATCCCATTTCGTTGATCCATTTTGAGGAAGCGCCTTTAATATCCTGCATTAAGTCTGAAAGTGATTGTGAGGGTCTCATTCCAAAAAAGACATGCAGATGATCAGGCATTCCATTAATTGCCAGCATCTTGTGCTTGTTCTGCTGAACGACTCCGGTGATGTATTTGTACAATTCATCCTTCCAGACAGGGCGGATGATGCAGTCTCTGTTTTGAACAGCAAAAACTGCCTGAATGTGTATTTGAGTGAAGGTATTTGCCATAAGCTTTGCGCGTTTAAAAGTAGCTGTAGTTACAAGGTCCTTCTCGGAAGGTCAAATAATTAATAACCGGTTTTCCTTATATTTTTTCGAGGTCTCATTCCTGTCTCCATGACCGGGCGACCGGGCCATGAAAATCTTAAAATATTGAATATGTCGTCCCTGACGGGACTCTGATTACCTCATTTTTCTATTTCTACCGATATGTCATCCCTAACGGGATTCAGACTGGTGCCAGGTCATCGCTAGGAAACATCTAAGGAAATTAACCAATTGATGAAGACAAATAACGGTTTGGCTGGACGTCAATGGTTGAAAAAAATAACATTGATGTGCTTTGCGAAAAAGTACTCCCACTAAAAATGACGTTAGGTACAGCCAACATAGTCCCATCAGTGACGACAAATGGTAGAGAAAATCCGTGGTACAATAGAAGTCTCGTCAGGGACGGCATATCGGTAGAGATAATAAGCGTTGCTCCAGAGTCCCGCTAGGGACGACATATTGGTAGAAATCAAAAGCGAGATGCGCAGAGTCCCGTTAGGGACGATATATCGGTAGAAAAAGAATTTCACGATACGCCCGAATCCCGTAGGGATGACATATCAGTTCGATGTTAATAGTGCAACCCCCCTCA
>CAMLER010000194.1 GCA_946478915.1 uncultured Chryseolinea sp. | reverse complement strand
TTTCATGCTGATCATTTTTTTTATAATGGGTATTCTTGGAATTGTAACGGTTCCATTACGGACGGGTAAACCGTTGACGGATCCTCAGTCTATTGAAGCATTGAAGATATTTTTTTCTGACACTTCGCGCATAAAGAACATCGTTAGCTGGTCGGTTGTTGTTGCGATGACACAATTGATCTTACAGATCAATAGTAAGTTCGGGCAGGGTGCGCTAGGCGATATTATCAGCGGGAAGTACAATACGCCTAAGGAGGAGAAGCGTATATTCATGTTTCTTGATTTAAATTCATCAACGACAATTGCGGAACGACTGGGAGATGAGCGATACCACGAATTATTGAAAGATTTTTTCTCTGACATTACTAACCCTATCCTGGACAATAATGGAGAAATCTATCAATACGTAGGAGATGAAGTCATCGTGGCGTGGAAGTATGAAGATGGCATTAAGAACAATCAGTGCGTGAAATGCTTCTTCGATATTAAAGTGCACATTGAGAAGATGACGGAAAAATATTTAAGTCGGTACGGTCTTGTTCCTGCATTCAAAGCGGGCATCCATTGTGGAAAAGTGGTGGCCGGTGAGGTTGGCATCATAAAAAGAGATATTACTTATTCCGGCGATGTTCTCAATACGACCTCGCGAATATTAACCTTGTGCAAAAAGTTTAACGCCGAAATTCTGACTTCAGCGGATTTGATTGCCGAATTAGAATTGTCAAAGAAATATTATGCACGGCCCATAGGTGCCATCAAATTGCGGGGGAAAGAAAAGGAAGTTGTGCTCAGCGCCGTTACTACCTAATGATCTATTTCGGATTACAGTTATGGTTGGTAACGAAATTTTCCGAAACTTTTCTACATTGCTGTATCAAAATGCACTCTCGTCGCCAATTTATATCAAGAATGGCCAGTGCCTCAGCATTGGCGATGCTTCCGATACAGACCAGGAATATTTTTGCAGCTTCCCAGGTATCTCAAGATACGATAATTGACGCTGTGGAAGTACTTAAGCTGGCGGGAACATATCAAACCCGACCGCGCTTCAACAAACAACCACAAGTAAAGGCAATAGATGTTTATGATGATCAACGGCCTGCACCCTATGTGGACGATCCTGGGGCGAAGGAGACATCAACTGCAGTAACTCATTATTACCTGAGGATTCGCACGAAGGGTGGCCTGTCGGGTCTGTATGGGTTGATAGATTCAGAAACTGTGACTCCGATTCTTAAACAGCTTCGACCGTTTCTTCTAGGGAAAGATGCTTTGGCTATCGAAGCGTTGTGGGACCAAATTTACAGGAACAATCGACATTCGAGGGCGGGTCATTATATGATGGCACTTAGCGCTGTGGACAACGCATTATGGGATTTACGAGGAAAGCGGTTTAATGCACCAGTATATCAGTTATTGGGTGGACCGACAAGGAAAGAGGTAAAAGTGTATGGAAGTTGCCTGGGCTATACAGTAGAAAAAGGCAAAGCCGGTCCACGAGCGAAGCAGCTTTTTGATCAGGGGTTTCGTCATCAGAAATGGTTCCTGGCGTATGGCCCAGGCGATGGGAATGCGGGGTTAAGGAAAAATATTGATCTCGTCGAAGAACTTCGGGTAGCCCTTGGGTTTGATGCAGAAATCATGTTCGACGCTTATATGGGATGGGACTTACCTTTTGCAACGGCTTGGTGTAATGCAGTCGAGAAATTCAGACCTTATTGGATAGAGGAGGCATTCAGGCCGGAGCGACTTGATAGCTTCATAGAGCTCAGCAGGCGAACTTCCATACCAGTCGCTACCGGAGAACATTTCTACGGTAGGTGGGAGGCTCAAAATTTTCTAAAGGAAGGAGCCATTCAATTTGTTCAGGCTGATCCAGAATGGTGTGGAGGTGTCACAGAACTGATCAAAATTTGTAATATCGCCTCTTCTTATGGAGCAAAGGTTTTTCCGCATGGGCATAGTATCCAGGCGGCCCTTCACGTGGTCGCAAGCCAGTCTCCCGAAGTTTGTCCCCTGGTTGAATATCTTTTACTGCATGTAGGAGGTAAGATGCATTTTCAAAAGAATCCCCCGTTGACCACTAACGGTATTCTACCACTGCCTGATAAACCTGGTTTCGGAATTGAGATCGATGAGGGAAAAGTTGAAAAGCTTGAAGTCCTAACTTCGTAAAGCTTATTGATGTTGAAAAATGACTCTTATTTCAAATCTTCGGATCAAAATCCAGTTAAATGCGCACGGGAAAAGGAAAAGAACTGAGAGTACGATGTTGGATCGACATTGACGGAAAAAGATTTTTTGGTCCAGGCCGAGCCGAGTTATTGCAGCTTATTATTGAGACTGGTTCTATCTCGAAGGCTGCAAAATCGATGGGTATGTCTTATAAAAAAGCATGGGCAATGGTGGAGGGACTTAATGCCCAGGCAAAAGAACCATATGTCATTGCTTACAAAGGCGGTCAAAAAGGAGGCGGAACGGAGGTTACTCAGCGTGGGAGGGCTATGTTGTCGGCTTATCAGAAACTTAGTAACAAGATTCATTCGATCGTTGATAAAAATATCGAAATCCTGAAATTGATCTGAACAGCTTTTTACGGTCGATGAAGTGCTCTAATGGGTAAAACTATTTGTCAAACATTCCATTAATATTTTCCTTCTTACCTTGTGTTATATCCGATCGTACATATCGATCGGTTAAATAGTATTGTCATCTGATGATCGACCTTTCTCCATTTGCGCTCACTTTAAAGCTTGCCTCGGTAACAACCATTATTCTTTTCTTCGTCAGCATACCATTAGCCTATTGGTTGGTTTATAGCCGGTTTAAAATTAAATATTTCGTGGAAGCCGTAGTAAGTCTCCCGTTAATTTTGCCACCGTCGGTGCTTGGGTTTTATTTGCTGCTTGGGTTTAGTCCGCAAAATGCGTTTGGGAATTTTCTTGATCGGTACCTTGACCTGCGATTAGTATTCACCTTTGAAGGTTTGGTAATAGCCTCCATAATTTATAGCCTTCCGTTCATGGTACAGCCCATATACAATGGTTTAAGGAGTGTACCAACAACGTTAATCGAGGCCTCGTATACGTTGGGAAAAGGGCGCGTCACTACCTTGCTTAAAATCCTACTTCCTAATGCACGTCCTGGGATCCTAACCGGAATCGTTCTCACCTTTGCGCATACCGTGGGTGAATTTGGAGTAGTCCTAATGGTTGGTGGCAATATTCCAGGGCAAACGCGCGTCGTATCGATTGCGTTATATGACCAGGTAGAAGCCATGAATTACGCCGAAGCAAACACCTATGCAATCGTATTGCTAATGTTCGCAATGCTGACGCTGTCCATCGTTTATTTTGTAAATGCGTCTTCAAAAATTAACAAAGTGATATGATTGAGCTATCTGTCAGAAAACGTCTGTTTTCTTCAATTGGTCATATGAGTCTTGATGTTAGTTTCACCATCAAGCCTGGGCGGTTGGTAACATTGTATGGCCCTTCGGGCGCAGGGAAGACTACTTTACTAAAAATGCTAGCTGGTCTTGTTGAGCCGGACGACGGAATAATCCGCGTTGGTGACCAAGCCTGGTATGACGCAACGGTTGGGACGAATGTAAGGCCACAGGATCGAAACGTCGGACTCGTCTTCCAGGACTATGCACTCTTTCCAAACATGACGGTAAGGGGAAACCTGGAGTATGCTTTGAAGAAAAACCAATCGGCGACGATTATAGATCAACTGTTAGATCTTATGGAATTATCGAGTCTGGAAGACAAGAGACCTGCTGTTCTGTCCGGTGGACAACAACAGCGTGTAGCCCTTGCGAGGGCGATCGTACGACAACCAAAAATCCTATTGCTTGATGAACCGATGTCGGCCCTCGATACTACGTTAAGACTCAAACTTCAAGACTATATTTTGAGCGTGCACCGGCAATACAACCTTACGACTATCCTAGTGAGCCACGATTTAATCGAGGTTGTCAGGCTTTCCAATTATGTTTATGTGATGGACAATGGCAAGATCGTCAATGAGGGTTCCCCTGCAAGTGTATTGCCGATTGCAACCTTTCGTCGAATGATGGAGGAGTTGCCTGATAGTCTGTAATATCAGACAACTCCTTCATTCTTAATTACCTGATGATTCGAACAGCGCCTTTAATATCGGTGAGGTCAGCCAGTCGTATGACATAGTAGTAATCCCCCGGCTGCAGTGGCTGTCCGTCAACCGTGCCATCCCATGTATTGTTATAGGAAAGGGCTTCATAAATCTTTTGACCTGCCCTGTTAAATATTGTCAGAAGTGAGTTCTCGTATTGCTCATTATTCTCCCACTCCCAAAAATCACCGGTTCCATCATCATTTGGAGAGAAGAACCGCGGGATGGAGGCTGTAGCGCCCGTAGGGGCAACGACTGTTACTTTAATTTGATCGGTAGTCTTTTTTCCATTGTTGTCTGTCACGGCAATCTCAAAGGTATAGGTTCCTTCTATCAGGTCAGCCAGGCTGAGTTGTTCCGTGTCGGCACCGGTCATGGTTACAGTGTTAGGTCCTTCGATCTGACTCCAGCTATATTCAACGGGAACTGCCGAAACAATTGCTGGAGTTAAGGTTGTCGAATTCTCTGGTAGGGTAACAATTTTATCAACGCCGGCGTCCACGGTTGGACTCGCCGGATTAATAACTGAGATTGTAATGGGAGCGGATGTTGCTGTGGCGCCCAGGTTATCAGTTGCTTTTGCCGTCAATGCATGGTCTCCTTCCGGAGCATCCGACCATATAAAACCGTATGGACTTGTAAGGTCTTCACCAAGCTTTGTGGTGCCGTTAAAAAATTCAACCTTGGCGACGGTTCCGTTAGCATCGGAAGCAGAGGCAGTAATAGCAACAGCGCTACCGATATTTACTTGTGCGTTCGCGAGCGGGGCGGTTATCAGCACAACGGGAGGGCTATTCGTACCAACAATAATACCAACAGCAGTTGATGTGGTTATATTATTTTCGTTGTCGGTTGCTTTCGCGGTGATGCTGTGATTACCAACAGCGGCATTTCCCCAAACGAATGAGTATGGACTGGTCAAATCTTCCCCTATTTTGGTAGTCCCATTAAAGAACTCAACTTTTGTAACGCTGCCATTCGCGTCTGTGGCAGTTGCCGTGATAGTAATTGGCGCGCCAATTGTGAACTGTGCATTGTTGGCCGGAGCAGTAATTGCGACTACCGGTTTTACTATTGCGGCGACCGTGATATCAATGGCACTTGATGTAGTAACACCATTTTGATTGTCAGTAGCTTTTGCCGTTAAGGAATGATTTCCGGTTGCAGCGTTATTCCAAACAAAACTGTACGGTGCTGC
The DNA here is from genome assembly GCA_946478915.1 of uncultured Chryseolinea sp. Next base: position 3,008 of record CAMLER010000194.1, on the reverse strand, counting down.
CAGGTCTTCACCGAGTTTTGTAGTTCCGTTGAAGAATTCAACCTTAGCAACTGTTCCATTGGCATCAGCGGCTGCTGCAGTAATGGTAATAGGTTCGCCAGGTTGGAATTGTGCATTGTCGGCGGGAGCAGTAATAGAGACTGTGGGCGCTGTGTTAGAGTTCACGGTAATGGAGACAGCTGTCGACGTTCCAGTAGCATTTTGATTATCCGTTACCCTTACCGTGAGCGCGTGTGTTCCAACAGCGGCGCCGTTCCACGCGAAGCTGTAGGGACTGCTGGTATCCTCGCCCAATTTTGTTGTACCGCTGAAAAATTCAACCTTGGCGACTGAGCCATTTGCATCGGAAGCTGTCGCTGTGATTGTGATAGCAGAACCCTGGGCAAATGTTGAATTGTTTGATGGCGCCGTTATTGCCGCAACGGGAGGGGTATTTGCTGCCACGTTGCCATAAGGAACTGGTTTATAGCCGGGTACCCAGGCTTCTCCACCATATTCATAAGCGCCAATATCTGGAGCGCCGACGCTTCCATCAGTGATGCCGGGTATCGTGATTCCGGAGTTAATTGCCGGCGAACCTGCAGCCAAGCGATAGGCAAGGCCACCCTGACCAGAACCGAGAAATTGTGGGTTGACATTAGCTAAGATACCGTTTGCAACGTTACCTGGTCTGGGGTCAGTAAAAGAAACCACTATTCTTCGCCTGTAAATGTTATTCCGTTGCAAGTCATATGGGGTGGTTGAATATGTCCGGTAGGAACTGTTAGCCGGGTTGCTAACATCCGTTGAAGCGAAAGTATTGTTATAGATATTCAAACTGGATCCTGAATGTCTAACATGATTTGCGACTTCATGATATATGTCCGAAGCGGAGCAATTCCAAAGCACATTATGGTCTATTGTACCGGGACCGGATGCCTGATCGAAATAAATGCCATATGTACCACCTACAGTAAGTCCGTCCGGAGTCTTAACGTCATGAATCCAGTTGTGATGGATTCTTAGACCGGTTAAATCGCACTGTCCCCAGGCGTAGGTAGCCCCGAGATCCCAGTTGATCATTCCGAATGTTGACATGTCGTTATAACTCACTTCTACATTGAGATGCTGGCCATTATTGAGATATCCAAAATCAACACAAGACCTTCCCGTACGATAAAGCGTGTTCCTTGTGATTACTTGTCCACCATCGCGATCCCACAATGAAAAGGGTGCACCCCAGTTTCCTTCATAACCAATATCATGCATCAGGTTATTTTCCGCCCGACAGTTGGCGCCCAACCAAACCCCCATAGATGAGGCAATTTTCATCTCACTGTTCTTGATGACGCTGTTAGGTCCGATCAGTTTAGTACCGGTCATTCTGGCATTACCGAATCCCGGCCAGCTCGGCAGCTGATCAAGGACAGCATGGTTCATATAAGATGCCCGGATATTGTCCAGGGTAGTATTAGCGCTGCCTGAATTACCAGTCATGGGTTCGCAGCCTATGAACCTCAATCCAGCAATAGTTATGTTAGATTTATTTCTAAGATCAAATCCCCAGTTCCTTGCTTTATATTCAACGCCAGTAGGAGGTCCTCCACCTTCCTGCCAAAAGTATAAGGTGCCTGATTCATAATGCCATTCTTTTGCCGCCGATAACAGACCAAGCTTTCCTGTGATAAAATAGTTTCTACTAAAATGAGGATTTGGATTTGTTGAATTGAAAGTGATTGTGCTTCCCGAATGTGAATTGATATTTCTCATGTGGGTCATGAACCATCCCTGAACAATTACTTTTGCGCCTGCTAAGCCTCCAGGTATTTGAGGTAATCCGTTATCTGTAATTGTAGTATTGTTGAAGACAGACGTAGAGTTGATATTTCTCCACTTTTTCTGGTCCATCAAATCATCGACCGTATTTAACTTAGGCCACCTTGCCTCAAACATCATTACCCCATCTTTAAATACCTGATTGGCGAGTAAAGTTGTGTTGCTCGTGAGCGAGGCATTATAGCCGTTCACAGGCAACGTTATGGATTTTTTGTAAATATTTCCGCTGTGTGTAGTCCATCCGTTGTTATCCACCACATTCAGACCGCTAATGGTTACAGTTGCTCCATCATCAGGTTGGTACACTATACGATTTCCATTTGTTCCGGAATTTGCAGGAATAATGGTTTCGCGATAGACACCGGACCTTATTCTCACCACATCACCTGCAACGGCAACACTGGCGGCTTTTTGTATCGTTGCAAATGGCTGATCTGCAGTTCCCGGATTATTATCAGACGCACCCTGGCCCCCCACAAAATAGTCTCTTCCAAATGCTTCACAAATGCCAACTACAAACACCAACATGAGAAGTATCCTATTCATCTTTTTTTAGTTTAATAAAATTGTTGAGAAATTTATTAACACTTAATCGTGCAAATTGGATAATAGATGTAGACGCATAACGTGCCTGATAGCGGCCTTAAATCAGAAAATATCTGAACTACAAATTTCGATGGAAAGAGTAAACTATGGAAGGCGCGGTCGATAGATCAACCAAATGGGATATTACTGGTTGATAAATGGGTTAACATGTAGTTCAAGAATATGGCATACCAATCAGGGTGTAGTTTCAAATCGCAAACAACTTTTTTGAAATTATAAACTAGTTAAAAATGATGATAAGTTTGAATTCTTGGGAATATTTCTTAAGAAGGGAAAACCTGTTGTAGAAGAAATCGATTGCATCAGTCCGCCTCGTTATGGAAAACCAGACGTCATGTTCATGAGAATTGTGTAGTATTTCAAAAAAGCTCATGCTTGGGAATATACTCAAAGTCTTTGGCGCACAATAGCTTATCTTTTGTGGTAATGGGATAAACAATGGTAAGACAGTTACCTGATGATTCGAACAGCTCCCTTGATATCGGTGAGGTCAGCCAGTCGTATGACGTAGTAGTAGTCCCCCGGCTGGAGCGGCTGTCCGTCAACCGTGCCATCCCATGTATTGTTATAGGAAAGGGCTTCATAAA
>CAMLER010000193.1 GCA_946478915.1 uncultured Chryseolinea sp. | reverse complement strand
GGCATTTATTCCGCCAGCAGGCGCCACGTTGTAATAGGTGTCCGTTATTTTTGCAGGCCGCCACTGTCTGCTCCGTCGCATGTGCGGGCGAGCCACATTTGGATTGTGCATGATGCTGGTATAGTCGATCGAAGCAGTTTTCATCTTTAATGGTTCGAAAACCCGTTCGCGCATCATGTTTTCGAAAGTTTTTCCGGTTGCCACCTTAACAACCGGTGCAATAAGACTGTAAGCCACATTTTGATAGCTGTATTCGTCGCCGACCTTTGAAACAAGGTTTACATTTTTTAACCACGATAACATAGAATCTAGCGAGATCCCTTCTTCAACCATGTTGGTGTATGCGTGATAGGGTAAGCCAGTGGTATGCGAAAGTACATTGCGGATTGACAGGCGCTGTGTTTCCTCCGGCGACTTCAATGAAAAATTCGGAACGTAATCCACAATATGATTTTCCCAGCCCACGATGCTGTCTTCGACTAGGGTGCCCGTTAGAAAGGCGGCAAAACATTTTGAAACGGATGCTATCCTGAAAACGGTGTTGACATCAATAGAATCAGAAGAGCCTGCTTTTTTAACCCCATACGGCTTCAGAAATACAATGGTCGAATCGTGTACAATTGCGACCGCGGCACCGGGGGTATTGGCTTCATTTGAAAGACTCTGTATCTCCTGATCGTATTGAACGATCAACTCCTGCAGCAATGGATTGGCTTTTCGCGGAGGCTGCGGAACTGCAGCTTTTGCAACCACTACCACCTCCTCTTTTTGCCTTAGGACCTGTGACAATAAAACAGGGAGTGCAATCAATAATAAGCCAAGTATAATATATCGCTTTCTCCGCATGCTTTCTACTGAATTACTTTCTTTTGATCGTTGGGCAATTGGGCTTTCAATATAGGGAACTATTAACAGTTATGCTTAGTGTTTTCGTTGTTCGGAAAATGCACTTCATTTAGATAAGAAATTTCAACCCGCTGATCACAAGAGTCCTTCGTCTGCAAAACTAAAATACTTTTGTGCAGCTACTATGATGTGATCCAGCACCTGGATATCGAGAAGTTTACCGGCATCTTTGATTTTTTTTGTTAAGTCAAGATCCGCCTGACTCGCCGTCAGATTTCCCGATGGATGGTTGTGCGCCAGAATTATTCCGCTTGCTAATTCTTCAAGAGCAAGTTTAAAAATAATTTTTGGGTCCGCGACCGTTCCAGCGACACCGCCCTGGCTTATTTGTGATTTCTTGATCACCCTGTTTGCGCGATTGAGTAATACAATCCAAAATTCTTCGTGGCTGATGTCCATCAGGTCGGCTTTCAGGATATCATAAGCATCCCTGGAGCCGGTGATTTTCGGTTTTTCATTTCCTTCGATCTCTTTGCGTCTCCTGCCCAGTTCCAGCGCGGCAACAATCGTTAGGGCTTTTGCTTCTCCAATACCTTTTATCTTTATTAGATCCTTAACGGTATGCCGGGCCAGTTCGTGTAAATTATTTCCGGCAGGTTGTAATACTTTTTTCGCGAGTTCCACGGCGCTAAGAGAACTTGTACCAGAACCCAGCAAGATTGCAATGAGTTCCGCGTCTGACAGTGCTGATTTTCCTTTTAGAATGAGTTTTTCTCGAGGGCGGTCTTCGGGTGACCAGCTCTTGATGCTGAGCATTTTTTCGGTGTTCATTTTGATAACGGGTAACGATTTAACTCCTAAAGTAAGGCCAGAGGGACTGAAAACGAACAGGTATAAAAAAATAAAACCCGCGATCTGCGGGTCTACAAAGGATATGAATATCTTTTAAGCCAGTTTATTTACCAGCTTCGACAGTTTGGACTTCTGATTGGCAGCCTTTTTCCAATGGATGATGTTTTTCTTTGCCAATTTATCAATCATCGAAGAAACTTCCTTAAGCAGCGCTTCAGCGTCATTTTTAACGGTTGTCGTTCTCAATTTTTTGATAAAAGTACGCGTTGTTTTCGCCTGATAGCGGTTTCTCACCCGTTTTGCCTCGTTGGCACGTATTCTTTTTTCTGCCGATTTATGGTTTGCCATATGGTGCTTAAAATTAAGGACTGCAAAGGTAAAGGGATTTGGCGGAAATGCAAAAGCGACACTGGATTTTCCTGGTGAGGGGAGGAAGGATAAGGTATAAGGTATAAGGATAGGGCTGGGGCCCATTCAATCATAAAGTTAGGAAAATCTGTCCAATCATCCTTGGCTGCAGGCGTGGGTCCACTTAATTTGGGCGGATCTGTTACAAACGTTGTCCGTCATGAAATATATTACCTTCAGCATCCTGCTGCTTTTCGGTGGGATGATCCTTTCCGGATGGGGATTCTTTGCCCATCAGCGGATTAATCGACTGGCCGTTTTTACACTTCCGCCCCCCATGGTTCGATTTTACAAGAAGCACATTACCTTCATCACCGAAGCTGCCGTTAATCCTGACCGGCGGCGGTATTCTGTGACCGATGAAGCAGCAAGACATTATATCGACCTGGATCATTATGGTGACAGCACTGTTTTCAAAATGCCAAAATTTTGGAACCAGGCGGTAGAAAAGTATTCAGAAGATACCCTGAAAGCGTATGGAATTGTGCCCTGGCATGTCAACACCATGTATTACCGTCTCCGGGATGCCTTTCTACTGCGCAATCCCGATAGAATTTTGAGAATGTCGGCCGAGATTGGCCATTATATCGCCGATGCGAATGTACCGCTGCACACCACGGAGAATTACAACGGACAGCTTACCGGCCAGGAAGGAATCCATGGTTTTTGGGAATCGAGATTGCCCGAATTATTTTCTGACCAATATGATTACTTCGTTGGCAAAGCGAGCTACCTGGAAAATCCTCAATTGGTGATTTGGGATGGAGTAGCGGAAGCACACCAGTGTGTAAAGGCCGTTCTGGCCGAGGAAAAGCAACTGGCTGAAAAATTTAAGGAGAAAAAGTATTCCTTCGAGACGAAAGGCCGCCAAACCGTGAAGGTTTATTCCAAAGAATATTCGAAGGCATTTCATAAAATTTTAGATGGGATGGTAGAACGACGAATGCGAGCAGCTATCAAAATGATTGGTGACTTTTGGTATACGGCAGGGGTCGATGCCGGCCAGCCAGATCTGAATTTGCTGATTGATTATACGCCGAGTGAGGAGGAATTATTGCAACGACGTAAGGAAGTTGAGGAATGGAAGGTCAAAACATTTAAAGCGCGCGAGCATCAGGATGACCCTGAAGAAGTGCCGCAGTGATGTCGGCCCATTCCTGGTCCAGGGACGTCTTGCATACCGGTTGACCTGCACGGCGATACCAATAAGCCGCGTTGCTTTGGTCTCCCTCTTTCCGATGAAGATATGCATGTATCCATGAGCCTTCGGCACCAGAAATTTCCTGGGCGATATCGTGCGCCTGGTCCCAGTCACCTGCCGCATCGTACCACATGGCCTTGAGGGCATCTGTCAATCGCTCGGGTATTTTTCCGGATGCGATGGTGGATTTAAAAGCATTAAGATTCATTTTCACTAAAGAACAGTTCAAATTTATAAAAACCCCAAACGAGTTTATCAGTCTGGAAAATTAATGGGGCCGAAAACGTTTGCATTTCTCTTAAAATTTCGGAATATTTAGCTACACCAAACCTTTACTGCAATGGGCTTAAACAATCCTAACCGTATTCCTGAGAATTATGGACTTCGAATCGCAGCTGCGTTGATTCTTTTTTTTCTGATCATGAAGTTTATTGGATTGGGTCATCATGCAGAATTGCGACTGTTCAATTTGGTGATTTTGACTGTAGGAGTTTTTCTTGCCTTGAAGAAATTCAAACAAACACATTCCGATCGTATGAATTACTTCCGCGGTCTGATCATGGGCGTGGCTACAGGGGGTATAGCGTCGGCAATCTTTGGCTTGTTCTTATTTATTTACATGAAACTTGATTCAGGCTTAATGCAGTCCATCATCGAAAATGAACCAATGGGGAGATATCTCAACGCTTACATTGCGTCATTCATTGTTGTTCTCGAGGGTTTCTTCTCAGGGTTGCTTGTGACCTTCGTTATCCTGAATTGGGTTGCCACGGATGAGGTAAGCGCCCCCGTCGATCAGGAAGCCTAAATTTCGAACAACCTTATGATTATTCTATTGCAAAGGCGATTTCCTTTTGTCAGTTCGATAAGCAGTTTAGGCGCCGAAAAGAATTCTCATTTAAGTTTAGAAATCTTTGCCAACCACTTTCGCGTTTTAGCGGTAAAAAAAATTTATTAACGTTTACTAATATCGACTTCAACGTGGTACTCTCTTAATACTGCGTACGGAGCAGATTGAAATACATTTACCGCAACGGCGCTAAGGCGCGAAGTGTTTCGTATAAATTGCAATGATCAGGTATCGCGTAGCAGAGAAAAAAGTTCTACTAATATTTACGCAATGAGATTAGACGCAAGGTTACTGCCTGACGGCAGATCTTCTTTGGATCAACCTTAAAAATGGCGTCGCAAAGTGCGCTCCTTATTCCCTATTCCCTATCCCTTCCTTCAAAAATGTAGCATTAACATATCTACGAAAGCCTTCTATTGGTTTGCTGAATTGAAATTTACCAGGAATCCCAATCCGACAGCTTTGAATCCATCGAGCTCGCGCTTTGTTTGTTTATTACACATTAGGCTCATCGTCCCCTACAAGCCGCAGAAATCTTTAAATTGCTGCTCTGAATCATATTTTAATGCCATGAGATATAAAAGCATCAGCAAGGAACTCTTTGTATCAAATCGTAAACGGCTGGTGAAAGAACTTAAGCCTAATGCGCTCGTTGTGGTGAACGCAAATGATGTCATGCCAACCAACTCAGATGGTACCATGCGTTTTCGACAGAACAGCGATTTGTTCTACTTGACCGGCGTGGATCAGGAGGAGACCATCCTGGTGTTGTGCCCCGATTTTCCTGACAAGAAGTATCGGGAGGTTTTATTTGTGAGGGAAACTAATGAACATATAGCCACCTGGGAAGGGCATAAGCTCAACAAAGAAGAAGCGCGCTCCCAGACTGGAATCGAAACTATAATGTGGACTTCAGAATTCTGGAAGTTGCTTCATACGATGATGGTGATGGGCGACACGCAATTTGTGTACCTCAATACCAATGACCACTACCGCGCTGAGACCAACGTTATAACCCGTGAGATGCGTTTTGTAAAGGCTTGCATGGAAAAGTATCCACTTCATGCGTACGAACGACTGGCCCCGATCATGCATCGCCTGCGAAGTGTTAAATCAAAGTTTGAAATCGATTTGCTTCAGGAAGCTTGCAACATTACCGAGAAGGCATTCCTCCGGGTTTTACAATTCATAAAACCCGGCGTTAAAGAAAATGAGATTGAAGCAGAGTTTATCCACGAATTTATCCGTAGCGGTTCACGAGGCTTTGCATATGAGCCAATTATTGCTTCAGGTAAAAATTCGTGTGTGCTGCATTACATCGATAATGATAAGGTGTGCAAGGATGGCGATGTTCTTTTGTTGGATGTGGGTGCTGAGTATGCTAATTACAATGCTGACCTGACGAGGACAATTCCGGTAAACGGGAGATTTACGAAAAGGCAAAAGGACGTTTACAATTCTGTATTGCGTGTGCAAAAGGAAGCGATCAAATTGTTAAAAGCCGGCGAAAAATATTACGACTATCACAAGCAGGTGCAGGGAATAATGGAGCGCGAATTGATAAGTCTGAAGCTGATTGACAAAAAAGACGTGAAGAACCAGGATCCGGCAAAACCGCTGTTCATGAAATATTTTATGCACGGCACAGGCCATCAATTGGGATTGGATGTTCACGACGTTGGAAGCATGTATCACAAGATGCAGGTTGGCCAGGTGTGGACGGTAGAACCAGGTATTTATATCCGTGAAGAAGAATTGGGCATCCGTATTGAAAATAATGTGGTGATACAGAAGAACGGCGTGCTCGATCTTATGAAAGATATCCCGGTTGAAGTGGAGGAAATAGAAGAGATTATGAATCCCTAAGCACCGGAAAAATACTTTCTTCCCACAGCAAATAATGAAGCGTTTGATTTTAACGATAGGACTATTCGCAAGTTTTGTGCTTTCCTTTGCTCAGGAAGGTTGGATACAGCCTCAAAAATTTTTTGTTAAGACTGGAGAAGAAGTATCGATAAGTTTTCTGGCCGGAAGAGATCTTATCGGACGATCGTCGTTCAAAAAAAGCCACGTTGATGAGTTGATCCTTCATCAAATTTCAGCGACCCGGAATCTGTTAGATAGCATCAAAGATGATGTGGAAGCAGGCCTGAAGTTTACGGTAAAGTCTGATGGGACCTGCTTATTTACTTTGCAAACCACTGGCAGCCTCCACGAATTTCCTGCTGATACTTTTAACATGATAGTCAAAGATTACGAGTTGGATGCAGTCCGGATTCAGAGACAAAAGAACAATGTGGTTAATGCTCCTGCGCGTGTAAACACACGATTATTCGGAAAGTTGATTGTTCAGGTAGGAGAAAAACGGGATGAAATTTACAAGAAGGTTATGGGCTGGCCGGTTGAAATTATTCCGGACCGAAACCCAACGTCATTGAAGGTTGGTGATCAGATTAAGTTTAAGATCCTGTTCGACGGTAAACCGGTTTTCGGGGTACGGGCAAAAGTCTGGAATCGATTTGATAATCGTACAACACTTCAGAATATCTACACTCAACAAGATGGAACTATAGAGGCCCGTATCAGCAGCCCGGGACCGTGGATGGTTACTGTTGTAACGATGGCACCTTCAAAAGATCCCGTTGCGGAATGGCAGTGTTACCAGGGGAGCCTTGTGTTTGGATTTGATTAGGTGGTAGTGATTGATTTGAGAAAATACATTTTTATCACAAAGCCACAAAGCGCACAAGGTTTCACAAAGATTTGGAACGACAAACCTCTGTGCATTCTTCATTCCTCTGTGTCACTGTGGTAAAAAATAATTGGAATAGCTATGAACTTGAATTCTGACAAAGCTCCTGATCCGGTTGGTCCCTACCCTCATGCTAAACGGGTGGGAAATCTTCTTTTTCTTTCGGGCGTTGGGCCAAGAAAAAAAGGTACTAAGCAAATTCCAGGCGTTACACTGGATGAGAATGGTAAGATCACGCACTACGATATTGAAGCGCAATGTCACGCGGTTTTTGAGAACGTTAAGTTTATACTTGAAGCCTCCGGGACTTCGTGGGATAAGCTTGTTGATATAACGGTATTTCTTACTAACATGAAAGACGATTTTGCAACCTTCAACAGGATCTATGGAGAATATTTCAAGGAGAATCAGCCATGCCGCACAACGGTAGAGGTAAACGCATTGCCAACACCGATCGCGATTGAATTGAAGTGTATCGCTTTATGTAGTGATTGAGGTATCACCGGCTATTTCATTCCGAAAGAAAAAAAATCAAGGTTTTCCTAAAACTTGATGCCGCTTGGAAAGGTAAATATTTAGTATTTTTATACTATAATCTGAAATATGGAAGTGGTTTTAAGAGATAGTATTACAGGGCGAATGACGGATGGGGAATTTTTTAAATTCTGTCTTGAGAACAAGAACCTCCGTATTGAGAGAAACAGTAACCTCCAAATTATAATCATGTCACCCGTTAGCACGTTATCCGGACTTCATAGCTCAGAAATTTTTTTTCAACTGGCCTCTTGGACCCGCAAGGATGGTAGGGGATTGGCCTTTGATTCTTCCACTGGCTTTACGCTTTTGGATCGATCCGTTTTGTCGCCGGATGCTTCCTGGATGTTAGCTGACAAATGGAATAAGTTGACCAGGGAAGATCAAGATAGATTTGCTCCTGTGTGTCCGGATTTTGTTATCGAAGTTGTATCTAAAACTGACGATTTGGAGTACTTGAACCAAAAGATGACAACATGGATAAAGAATGGAGCGAAGCTGGCTTGGTTGGTAGATCCCAGAAATAAAAAGGCTTTCATATATCGACCATCAATTCAGAAGGAAGAGCTTAAGGATTTTACTAAAATGATGGGTGAGGCTCCCGTTCAGGGATTCGAACTTGATTTAGAGTTGCTCAAATAGTCTTGGAATGTGAAGTGTTGCATGCCTGCTGATCAGAGACAGACAATTCAAATGGAACGACCACAAGGGATAATCAATTGAGCACTTATAAATATAGCTATTCCACTAAGTACCTGCCGAGATTACATCCAAATTCTTCCTGTGTTTCTTACCCGATTTATTAAGAACTGAAGCAGAGCTTCTCATGCTAATAGCAGGACTTTCACTGTGCGTTAAATTATCTACTATTCGGGAGGCAGCCGGGTTTATAGTGACTCATATATAATAACTAACAACCTAGGCGATTGGCTGAGCGTTGCTTTATGATCTGGCGCACACCCGCACCCACGATTAACTAATAACTATTAACTATTAACTATTAACGGATAACGTCC
>CAMLER010000192.1 GCA_946478915.1 uncultured Chryseolinea sp. | reverse complement strand
GCATATCAGCAAGTAAGTCGTACTGGAGATCAAATTTTTCTCCCGTTGTCTGCGGAACCTCAATAAAAAATGGTACTGCATCCACTCGGAATCCGTCGATCCCATGCTCCATCCAAAATCTGATGATCTTTCTAATTTCCGCCTGCACTTCAATGTTCTGTACATTTAGATCAGGTTGGAACTTATAAAAACGGTGGTAATAGTATTTTCCCGAAACGCTGTCCTGAGTCCAGATTGCATCTTGAACACCTGGAAAAACCATTCCCTTGTCATAATTTTTTGGTCGATCGTCGCTCCAGACATACCAGTTGTGGTATTTTGATCTTTTATCTTTCCTCGCCTCAGTGAACCATGGATGTTCATCGGAAGTATGGTTCACCACAAGATCCATTATCACTTTGAGGTCTGCTTCAGCGGCTGCCTTAACAAAAGCGTTGAACTGCTCCATGCCTCCTAGCCGGGAGTCTACGGTGTAGTAGCCACTTACATCATAACCATCATCACGGTTTGGAGTTGGTTGAAACGGCGCGAGCCAGATTGCATCCACGCCGAGAGAGTCGATGTAACCAAGTCTGGAAATGAGCCCATTGAAATCGCCTATTCCATCTCCGTCACTATCTTTAAACACCTCAACATCGAGCGTGTAAATAACGGCATGCTTGTACCATAGCTCATCCGTTGAATCTGTCGATACCATCTGGGCAGAATCGATTTCATCTGTTTTTTGCTGGCTGCAGCTGAAGTGTATTATAGCTATTACGATTAAGAACAGCAGTCTTGGAAATTGAAAAGTTATCATACTCATTGCAATAGCGTGTGATTTTAATATCAGTAAATCGTGGTTGTCATTCTAGATAACATCAGCGGACCGAGATGGTTACTGCCGTAATGGGCGATGCCTTGCTTGATAAAAAGAGTGGAATTTGGACCTCTACAATTTATGAGTTAGTGTTAGAAACTAGTTTGTTGTAAGTCTTTATCAGGAATCGAAACTCTTTTGTTAAATTGAATAACAACCAGAAATTTGTATGCTTTGTCAGGCATTTTTACCCTCACCACCTTTGCAACATCTGGTCGTCGGTTATCAACTGCGACATTTTGTCTTCAACCACATTGATAACCACCCTTTCAAACCCTATGCTGCCCGACCTGAGCAGGTAATGGCCTTCTTAATACGCGGTACAGAAAAGTTGGAGCATCCGGGTAAAGGTGTTCTTATTGAAAGACCACGTTCATATCTCGCAGGGCAATACACTGAAAGAACAAACCGGCATTTACCTTCACCAGAAACAATTGTTCTTTTAATCAATTTTCATGCAGGGGTATTGCACCGCTTAACAGGCATCCCGTTTCATCTCTTAACCAATACATTTGTGGACGCTGAGGATGTAATACCTTATGAAATAAGGAACGTCAATGAAAGATTGAGCGGTGCGGAGACTTATAATGAGATGATTGCGATAATTGAAACATTTCTCTTAGGGTGGTGTCGCAAGATCTCGGGCTCCGCAACACCGGTTGATGAAATAACAGACGCCTTACTGTCTCACCCGGAGGACATGAGGGTTTGGAAAATGGCCACCGATAGCTTCTTAAGTATGCGGCAGTTTGAGCGAAGGTTTAAGGAAAGAAATGGCATCAGTCCGAATACTTTCCTTCGCATCGCGCGTATGCACAAGGCGCTTAGAACAAAATATCGCAACCCGGCATTTGACTGGCTTGAGGTTGCCCTAATGTGCGGCTATCATGATTACCAGCATCTCGCCAGAGACTTCCGCGCCTTAGCGGGAGCTTCACCCAATGAATACATGGGCCAGGAGATGCACGCTCCTGAAAAATATTTTGGGTTAAACGATTCTTCACTCTGAAAATGTCGTGATTATACCACCAGGGTAAAATCAAAATGCTGGACTATTGGAAAAAAAAACCAGCATTATGAAACGAATTATAGTTGTTCTCCTTTTATTTTCAGACACCGCCCTTCAGGCTCAATCCTGCCAGTCTGACAAATTAGATCAGCGTGTGGCCTATGCGTTAAAGAGTGTTCTGAAAGATCTGCCAGGACACGCCAATACTTCCGTCGAAACGATCAGGGATATCAGGATAGAGACACCAGCATTTCCGGTTGAGGATGTAGTCACCGTGAGGATCACTAGCGACAGCATTCCGTTGCATATCTTTAATCCCGGAAAGTCCAGGGAATTACCCATTGTAATTTATTATCATCCTGGTGGATTTGTTACACCGTTGTTGCCTTTCATGAAATATGAATGCTGGCGTCTTGCCAGTACGTTGAATGCCGTCGTGTTTGCTGTAGACTATCGGGTTGCTCCAGAATTCAAATTCCCGTCCGCGGTGAGTGATGCATACAGTACTTTTAAATGGGTGTTAGCAAATGGAGGTCATTATGGTGGTGATACCAGTCGACTAATCGTATTTGGGCTGAGCGCAGGCGGCAACCTTGCCGCGGTAGTATGCCAAAAGGCAAAAAGGGAAGGCATTGCTGACAGGATCCGACTACAAGTCCTCAACTGCCCCTCGCTGGACAATCCATTAAATGGAAGCAACTATCCTTCATATGAACATTATGGTACGGGCTATTTTTTGACAAAAGCGTTTTGTCAGTATTACATAAACGCTTACGCACCGGGTGTTGATTTCAATAATACGGAGATTGCACCCGTGCGCGAAAAGGATCTATCCGGACTGCCACCGGCGTTGATCATCACCGCCGAATTTGTTCCGCTGAGAGATGAAGCGACGCTATATGCGGATCGCCTGCGGGAAGCAGGTGTTCCGGTAATGCACAAATGCTTTGCGGGCCAAATCCACTGCTTGCTTGGTCTTCCACCGGATGCCCAGGAATTGAAGGACGCGGACAGTCTTGTATTGGAGGTCATGTCGAAGTATGCGGGGAAGTAACAGTTCGTTATTCGATCATCCTGATAAAGTGACGGGATTTGATCAACATTATTTATCGACGTCAGAAAAGATCATTAAATATTTCATACCGAATGACCTGATGCATCTGACTACTGAGCAGTATTAAATAGTTGGAAAAGCGGGCAATTTGGTATAGGTGAATCACGCCTCAAACTGCGACTGTCCTGAAACAGGAAACTCTAATGACTTTTGCGGCAAAGCGTATTTCTTTGCGAGATGGCGTGAGTGCATGCCACGATCCGATCACAGGATTACTATGTACGGATAACGGTTTTGATCTTCTTAGAGTCGCATGAAATCTGAAGTCTGGGGGAATACACTTTATAATTAGCTTACTTGATTTTCATATCCGGAACTAACGGCACTGTTTCAACCAGCTCCAACGACTTAACCATCTGCTTTGTCCCGTTCTTATATTTCAAAAAATGTGGTGTTAAAAGGTGATTGTTGTAGGCTTCTTCATCGGCGTAAATTTCAAGGATCGTAATATGGGTAGGTCGATTCTTCTCGGATACTGCATATAAGGTTAAAACGCCGGGTTCCAGCGCCACAGATGCTTCAATTTCCTCCTTTAGCAATTTGTTATAACTTTCTACTTGGGTTGAATCTATCACCAGCTTTGCCAGTCGAACCATCTGCTTTTGATTCTGCGCCAACAAATTCGATGTCATCGCAATACCACAAACAATGAGAATTGTCTTTATCACTGTTCTTATTTGTTATCGGGGAGATTATTAAACAGTTTTCTTTTATCATCCATCCAGGCATTCATTGCTTCCGGTGAGTTCATATTGGTTCGCATTTGATTCATAGCCTGAATGTGAGCCGCCTCTCCCTGCTGCACCATTTCCCGGGCGTGCTTACTGACCATCATTGCGATTTCATCGAATGTGTTTGCTTCGAAAGCGTGGTTGCATGCTCCCCCTAATTGATTACACGTCATCGTTTTCATTCTCTTTTATTTTATTCAAAGTTAACGACTTTATAACTATAGCTTTTAAGATCTAACCCACCGAAATGCCAAGCCGATAAAGTCATTAAACGGTTTGTTTTCTATTTGAGTGGATTAAATATTTTTTAACAAAAATTTTTTTTGACAGTTCTGGAGCGACTAAAGAAAAACGCGAAACCGGTAATTTTTTTTTGAAATCGATGACGGATTGACTATCAGGTCGTGTGCGTACACACACGCGATGTGTGCGGTTACATTTGCATCATCTTTCTTGCTTTTAATAATACCATCATATAGATTTAGCCGAGAATGTTTGAATCGAAAACCGATACAGGCAATCCCTGCAACCAGACGACCTCACGTGAGGAAACAGTTTTTATCAACCATCAAACAATTTCATTATTAACCTAAACTTCAAAACCCAAATGAGAAAACGTTTACCAGGATTCATGATCATGTTCCTGCTATCGTGGGCAAGCGCAGTAGCGCAGCACACCGTAACGGGACGCGTGACACAATCATCAGACGGAGCAGCACTTCCAGGTGTATCCGTGGTTGTGAAAGGAACCAGCACAGGGACATCGACAGATGCAGACGGACGATATACAATCGCCGTACCAGACGAAAACGCAACGCTAGTGATGTCGTTCATCGGATTTACTACCCAGGAAATTCCGGTCGGCAGTCAGACAACTCTCGATGTAAGTATGAACGAAGACACGCAGCAGTTGAGTGAAGTTGTTGTGACAGCGCTGGGTATTCAGCGTGAAGCAAAGTCTTTGTCTTATGCGCAACAAACTGTTGAAGGAAGTGACCTGGTTCAAGCCCGGGACATTAACATTTTAAACAGCCTTTCCGGACGTGCAGCAGGTGTTGATATAAAGAAGAGTAGCTCTGGCCCAGGGGGTTCTACGAAAATTGTTTTGCGTGGAAACAAATCCATGAGCGGTGGTAGCCAGCCTTTGTTCGTAATCGACGGTATTCCGATGGCCAATAATGTTGGGGGCCAACCTGGAATGTGGGGTGGTACGGACCAAGGTGACGGTATGAGCCAGATCAATCCTGATGACATTGAAAGCATGACAGTCCTTAGAGGTTCGAATGCGGCGGCCTTATACGGAAGTCAGGGTGCCAACGGCGTGGTCCTGATCACGACGAAGAAAGGTAAGGAAGGAACTGCAAGAGTTGAATTCAATACAGGCGTTACACTGGAAACAGTTTTGAAAAAACCTGAGCTTCAATTTAAATACGGCTCGAAAAGCGGCACTGAAAAAGAAAGCTGGTCAACGACTCCGGGTAATTATGCCAGCAATTACGTTGATGATTGGTTCCAAACGGGAACGAATGTTATCAATTCACTTGCAATAAGCGGCGGAACTGAGAAAACAAATGTTTACTTCTCCTATGGTAACGTTACGGCTAGGGGTATTACTCCCACAAATACTTACCACAGAAACAACTTTACCTTTAAACAGTCTTCAAAGTTGTTTAACGATAAGGTGACAATCTCATCAAACACAATGCTTTCGGCAGAGACATCAAGGAACAGAATGGCTTCCGGTTATTACCTCAATCCCCTTACCGGGTTATACATGTTCCCTCGCGAACGTGATTTTTCATCATTCAAAAACAACTTTGAGGTCTTCGACCCAGCGAGAAACCTGAATGCAATGAATTGGTTTGTTACGGATCACCATCAGTCAAACCCTTATTGGATCATTAATCGGGAACCCAGAAAAGATGTTACCAGTCGTGTTATTTCGAGTCTGGATATAGCTTACGATATAACAGAGCACCTCAGTTTCTCAGTGCGGGGAAATATCGATTACGCCATTAAAACCTTTGATCAGCGCCACTTTGCAACATCCAACACAACCAACGTGCACCCTAACGGATCATGGCAATATCAAAAATATACTGATCAGCTTGCCTACACGGATGCAATTTTAAAGTACAATAATAAGGTTGACGATTTCGACTTTAACGTGATTGCCGGTACCAGCTATCAGAAGACGGTTTATGGTGATGGGGTTAGAGTCAATGGTGATGCGGGGAATGGTTTGTTTTACCCAAATGAGTTTCATTTTGGAAATCTTCAGACCAACGTGCAGGTGCTTTCTACTTTGACAAGCCGCCTGATCAAACAGGCTGTGTTTGCGAATGCCACTATCGGTTTTAAAGAGTTATTGTACCTGGATCTTTCCGGAAGAAATGACTGGGCATCAACGCTTGCTGGTACAGGTAACGACTCTTATTTCTACCCTTCGGTGGGACTTACCGCGATTGTTAGCGAAATGATTACTATGCCTACCTTCCTTAGCTTTGCGAAACTTCGGGCATCGTATTCTTCTGTTGGTAACGAGGTACCTTTTAACCTGGTTAACCCTGGGCACACAATCAACGCCAGCGGCGGTGTTGATCGCAATACGACAGCATCGTTCAATACGTTGAAGCCTGAAATGATCAAGAGTGTGGAAGTAGGCGCGAACCTTCGATTCCTGGATGATAACCTGGGTCTTGACTTCACATATTACCACATTAACAGTACCGACCAATTCATCAACCTGCCAGCTCCTTCCGGATCAGGGTTTACACGATACTATGTCAATGCGGGTAAGATTGTAAACAAGGGTGTTGAGATTACAGTTGATGCTACGCCAATCTACAGCGACAATTTCAGGTGGCAAACGGCTGTCAATTTTTCAAAGAATATCAATGAAGTTGTTGAGACCCATCCTGACCTGACTTCACCAATCACTACTGGTGAATCCGAAGGATATTACTCACGATTTGAAGCAGGTGGTTCGATCAACGACGTTTACGTGTATAAGTATCAGCGCGATGCTCAAGGACGCATCATGCTTGGAAATACAGGAGCTCCATTGAAAACTCCGCTGGTTCAATATGCAGGAAACCTTAACCCGGACTGGATCCTTGGATGGAGCAACACGTTCTCTTTGGGAAATTTTTCGTTAAACTTTATGGTCAATGGAAAATTCGGTGGCGTAACCTTCAGCCAGACAGAATCGATGTTGGATGGAGCCGGTGTTAGCAAACGTTCAGCTGATGCACGAGATGCTGGCGGCGTAAGCATCAACGCGGTGCAAGGTGATGCACCTGTAAGTTCCGTCGATGCCGAAACATGGTATCGCGCAATTGGCGACCGGAATGGTATTGGAGAAGCTTACATCTACGATCGTACGAACGTCAGACTTACACAGCTTGCACTTTCCTACAACTTCCCTATGAATGGAAAATTTGTGAAGGGTTTAACGGCTTCATTGGTTGGACAAAACCTGTTTATATTCCATATGGAAGCGCCTTTTGATCCTGAGTTGGCAATGAGCACCGACAGGAACAGCCAATCTCTTGACAACTTCAACCTGCCGGCTACACGTACTATGGGCTTAAATTTAAAGGTTACCTTCTGATAGAGAGAGTTTATGAAAAAGAGAAAATATTTAGGATATACATTGCTGGCACTAATGTTTAGTGCCTGTACCGATAATTTTGAACGCACGAATACGAACCCCTACCAAATAACGGGTGAATCTCTGGAGCAGGACTTTAACCACGTAGGTGCTTTCTATCCTTCGATGTTGAACAACATTTTTCAGGATCAGGTTGCCCACAATCTTGCGCACGAGTCTTTTGTTGGTCATCTTGGGACGCCGACGCCTTTCGTTAGTAACCGGAACAACACGACTTACTACATTACATGGGGAGACCCTTATTGGAACGGTGTTTACAACAATATTATGGCACCTGCGCGACAAGTTATTCAGATTGCTGAAGAAGGCGGTTATGATGCTTTCGCATCGTGGGCGAAATTGATCAGAGTTATAGGGGCGTCACGGTTGTCAGCTTATCATGGACCTATTATTTATTCGCAATATGGATCGCCATCACAGGAAATAATGTATGATAGCGAAGAAGTGCTTTATAATACTTGGTTTGAAGAACTCGATGAGATCCTTGCCGTTTTCAATGCAAATAAGGACTACACCGGATTAACGAAGTTTGACGCTAGTTATTCCGGAGATGTTAATAACTGGATAAAGGTGGTCAATAGCTGGCGTTTGATCCTTGCAATGCGCCTCTCAAAAGTGGATCCTGATCTTGCAAAAACTCAAGGTGAAAAAGCGATCAGTGATCCAGGTGGTTTGATCACAACTGCCGATGACAGTTGGTATCTCTCCCTGTATGCTGGTCCGTTTAGACCGGGCCGGATAGCATTCGGCTGGGGTGACACGCGCATGGGTGCTGCTATGGAATCTGTGCTAGGAGGATATGGTGATCCGCGGGTTGAAAAATTCTTTGATCCTGCAACAGATAATTCTCTCTACAACGATCATCCTGATTTCCCTTACAAAGGAATACAAAGCGGTGCTTACCTTGTCGCTAAAGATGATAGACTTACCTATTCCAATCTGGATGCTCAATTTGATCCTGCTGGAAACAACGCAGGGGGCAAGCGCAGAATGCTAATGCCTGCCGACGTATTGTTCACGCTGGCTGAAGCATCATTAAGAGGATGGGCTGGGGCCGGATCTGCGCAAGAAAATTATG